>DATFUW010000676.1:0-3686 GCA_035260605.1 Thermoanaerobaculia bacterium
CCCCCTGCACGCCCATCTGCATGATGAAGGAGGCCGTGGCCAGGACGCCGACCGACGCACCGAATGCCCAGAACGGCATGACCAAGAGCGAGACGCCGAGCGCGGCGAGCATGCTGAAGCGCCGCCCGATGCGTTGCGAGAGCTGTCCGAAGATCACGGCGCCCACGACGGCGCCGATGTTGTAGAGGATGGCCAGCAGCGAGACCGTCGTGCCGGCGATGTGCCGCTCTTTGAGAAAGTCGGGATAGAGGTCCTGCGTCCCGTGCGAGAGGAACATCATGAAGGTCATCAGCACGACGAGGTAGCCGAAACCCCTGGCGTGTGCGCGGATGGCCTGGAGCATCTCGCCGAAACCGGCGGCCCGATGTTCGCGCCACGCTTCCGACTCGGGCACCTTGGTGCGGATGTAGAGCGCGAGCAGCGCCGGAAGCGCGCCGAGCCAGAACATCCACCGCCAGCCGAGCGACGGCAGGACGAACCGCGCAGCAACCGCGGCCAGCAGATAGCCGATCGAATAGCCGCTCTGCAGGATGCCCGAAAGCACGCCGCGCCACTTCCGCGGCGCCGTCTCCATGGCCAGCGACGCCCCCACACCCCACTCCCCTCCCATGCCGATGCCGAACAGCGCGCGGAGGACGAGGAACTGCACGAACGTGTGCGAGAACCCGGAGAGTAGCTCGATGACCGAGAAGAAGAGGACATTGGCCATCAGCGGCACGCGCCTTCCGTATCGGTCAGCGAGCATGCCGAAGATCAGGGCGCCGACCGGCCGGAAGAGCAGCGTGGCCGTCAGAGTGTTGACGATCGAGAGCTTCGAGACGTGAAATTGCGCCGCGAGCGTGTCCAGCAGGAAAACCACCACGAAGAAGTCGAATGCGTCGAGCGTCCAGCCGAGGAATCCGGCGAGCACGGCATGGCGGGATCGGCTGTCCATGGGGCGGGCCGATTGTAAACGACGGGTTGCCGGAAATCGCGAAACCCGGCATCCTGATCGGCGGTCGCCGAGGTTTGACCCGACGGCTTTCGACCATGAGCGCCGCGCTGCACGGAGATCTCGATTCGTTCAAGCTTCCGGACGTCCTCAACTTCCTCAATGGGACGCGGAAGACAGGCATGCTCACGCTCACGAACGCCGGCCGCGAAGCGTACGTCTTCTTCCGCGAGGGCAACGTGGTGTATGCCGCGTCCAATGACGAGTCGCTGCGCCTCGGGCCGATGCTCATCCGCAAGAGAAAGCTCTCGACCATTCAGGCGGAGGAGATCGATGACCTCATGCTCCGCTCCGGCGGCAGCTGGCGGGACATCGCGGTGCAGAGCGGAACGTTCAGCGCCACGCAGATCGACGAGCTGCTCAAGGTGCAGGTCTCCGAAGTGATCTACGATGCGTTCGTCTGGAAGGGAGGTACGTTCGGGTTCTACGACGGCATCGACCTGCCGGTCAACGCCGTCACCATCTCCATCGATCTGCCGAACCTCATCATGGAAGGAGCGCGGCGGATCAACGAGTGGGAAGAATGTCTGCGTCTGCTCCCCGACAGCGGCGTGGTGTTTCGGGTCGTCAGCAGTCCCGACACCGAGAAGATCACGCTTTCGCTCGACGAATGGCGCGTGCTGTTCATGATCAACGGGCAGCGGACACTCGAGGACCTCTGCCGCGAGACCGAAACCGAAGCTTTCCAGGTCTACCGCCTGGTGTACGGACTGCTGTCCAACAAGCTGATCGAGAACTCCGCGGCGCCGGAGGCCGACGAGACGCAGCGGCAGCCGTTCCGTTCCGGCGTCGACGACGCCACCGTCGTCGACGCGGCGGACGACACGAAGCTGCTCGTCTCCGAGGAGGCGACGCACGCCTATCAGGACGTCGTCAAGAAGACCATCGCGCAGATCACCGTCTCCAACGGAGACCAGGCCGGACTCGCCGTTCCCCTGCTCGACGGCGAGTACCGCCTCGGCCGTCATCATGAAAACGACATCCACCTAACCGATCTCGGAGTCTCCGCGCAGCATGCGCGGATCTTCCTGGGCCCCGACGGCTACGCCATCGAGGACCTCAAGAGCCGCAACGGGACCTGGGTGAACGGCGAACGCATCACCACCGCGGTGCTCCGGAACGGAGATCGGATCCGCCTCGGCGCGACGGATCTGTCCTACGGGGTGCTGTTCGATCTCACGCGCTGATCCGCGTCAGACCGCCGAGATGGTGCTGCAGCGCCGGCGGCATGCGGACCGATCCGTCTTCCTGCTGGAAGTTCTCCAGGATGGCCACCAGCGTCCGTCCCACCGGGAGGCCCGAGCTGTTCAGCGTGTGCACGAACCCGCTCTTCTTGTCGGGCATGCGATAGCGGATGTTCGCGCGCCGCGCCTGAAAATCGGTGAAGTTCGTGCTCGAGGCGATCTCGCGGTAGGCGTTCTGTCCCGGCAGCCACACTTCGAGGTCGTACGTTTTCGCCGACCCGAACCCCATGTCGCCGGTTGAGAGCGTGACCACGCGGTAGTGCAGCCCCAGCGTCTGCAGCAGCGCCTCGGCGTCCGCCGTGAGCCGCTCGTGCTCGGCCCACGACTGGTCCGGCATCGTGAACTTCACCATCTCCACCTTCTCGAACTGATGCTGCCGGATCAGACCCCGCGTGTCCTTCCCGTACGAACCGGCCTCACTGCGGAAACAAGGAGAGTAGGCGGTGTAGAAGCGCGGAAGCGACGAGGAGTCGAGCGTCTCGTCGCGATGGATGTTCGTCACCGGGACCTCGGCGGTGGGGATCAGGTAGTAGTCGCGGTCGGTCAGCTTGAAGAGGTCCTCCTCGAACTTCGGGAGCTGTCCCGTTCCGCGGAGCGAGTCGGCGTTCACCATGAACGGCGGCACGACCTCGGTGTAGCCGCGCGACGCGTTCTGCTCGAGGAAGAAATCGATCAGCGCGCGGTTGAGGCGGGCGCCGGCGCCGAACAGCAGCGAGAAGCGCGCCCCGGTGATCTTCGACGCGCGGTCGAAGTCGAGGATGCCCAGCGCCTCGCCGATCTCCCAGTGCGGTCTGGGCGCGAACGAGAACTCCGGCTTCTCGCCCCACACACGCTCCACGCGGTTGGACGACTCGTCGGGACCTGCCGGGACCGACGGATGCGGAACGTTCGGCACCAGCATCTCCATCTGGTGCAGTTCGTCTTCGACGCGGAGGAGAGCCTCGTCGAGCTGCCGGATCTCGTCGCCGACGTGCTGCATGGCGCCGATCTGAGCCGAAGCGTCCTGTTTGCTCTTCTTCAGCGCGGCGATCTCCTGCGAGGCCATGTTGCGCTGGTTCTTGAGCGTCTCGACACGGGCGATCGTCCGCCGGCGCTCCGCTTCGAGCTCCAGCAGGCGGTCGAGATCGATCTTCGCCCCCCGCGCCTTCAGCGCCTCACGGACCTCGTCCGCATGTTCGCGGATGTATTCGCGCGACAGCATGGCGGCGGGATTATAGCGGCAGCTCAGTGCCGCGCCGCACGCACGCGCAGCTGTCCCTCGATGAGATCGCCGGTGACCACCAGCGCGTAGCCTTGACGCGGCCCCACTCCGAGCCGGTTCGCGGAGACGGTGACGATGTACGTTCCGGCGAGCGGCTGCGCAATCGACACTCCCTCGACGTTGTTCACGCGGTCCGGCTGTCCCGGATGCAGCGCTTCATTTCCCCACTGCGACGTCCCGGACGGATCGG
>DATFUW010000677.1:0-4976 GCA_035260605.1 Thermoanaerobaculia bacterium
CTTCGCAACGAGATCACAGCCGGACGGCTGATATTTCTCCGGCGCTTCGATCATCGCACCGGTGGCGACTACGTCTTCGCCGTGACCGCGAACTGCCGCGATTGCGACCGGCTGCGGGAACCGGAGCGCATCGACGGAGCGGGCCTGATCCCGGTGCAGAACCTCGAACGGATGCTCGACGGACAGACGACCTACCTGGGCCACACGTTCGGGACGGTCGATGCGCCGCGCTTCGGCGACCGCATCGGACGGAGCCTCCGCGTCTCGGGATGGGCCCTCTCGCCGGCGGGAATCCGCGAAGTCGACGTCCTGCTGGCCTGCGGAACGGTTCGCATCCCGGCGGCGCTGGTCGCGCGTCCCGACGTGCGTGCCGTCTTTCCGTGGTACCCGCGCGTGCAGCACGCTGGATTCCTGCTGACCGTCCCGAAGCGGCCGCACGGCGTGCCGAAGTACACCGATGTGCAGGTGGAAGTGATCGACGGAAACGGCGGGCGCGTGCGGCTGCCCGACATGACGATCGATTGGTAGGTGCAGCGGCGGGCTCGTGGCCCGCCGCTGTGGAGTCGCTCGTTACTCGATCTTGATGGCCTTCTTGTCCTTCTCGCGGCGCGAGGAGTCCTTCGCCTTGTACTCCTCGATGCAGGAGTCCTTGTCCACCATGACGCAGCTCAGGTAATCGCTGATCTCGATCAGGCAGGCACGGATGGCCTTGCCGGCGGGCGTGTTCTCGTGCTTGGCGAGATCGCCGCCGAAGCCGCCGCGGTAGAGGCCGACGTTGATGCCGTGGCTCTCGGAGCGGGCCTCGACCGTGCGGGTGTACATCACTTCACCGGTCGTGGTGTCGACCACGCGGAGGTCGACGGCGATGTAGGCGTCCTGCTTCTTGCCGCCGAGGTGCACACCGCGGAAACTGAACCCACCGCCACCGCCGGCCACGTTTTCCTGAAATGAGGAAACGGTCCCCATCACCAGGTAGCGGGCTCCCGTGAGTTTCCCGACCTTGGCCGCGCTCGACTTGCTGACGCGTCCGGACGCGCCGAGGTCCTGCTCTTCGAGCACCGGGGCCAGTTTGGAACGTTCGACGACGCGGAACTTGTCGGTTGCGGACAACTCGTTGGCGAGCATGCCGCTCAGATCGCGGCCGGCGCCACCGTACCACCAGCCGGCTGCCGTATCGTTCGTGAAATCAGCAACGCCGACCGACGGCTTCTCGGACGCAACCGCGACGGCGCTGCAAAGACAGAGAACGCCCACAGCCATGAGAATTCGGGACTTCATGAAAACCCTCCTGTTTGATTTGGAACGACCTTTTGGAAAGCAGTTATTGTAGCCCCGCAATGGCGAAAACGCGCTCGATCAGTTTTCGCCATGCGGGATCCTCGTCCGGCACGGTGAAGCGCATGCCGTCGATCCTGACTTCATACACGAATGCATCCGCGGTCCCACCCGCAGGCGGCATCGCCTGCCGCAGATGGGAAACGATCGCTTCGATTTCCGAACGGAGGGGCGGGGGCAATGCGGCCGTATCGACATGCGCCTTCCGGATGATCCCTGCGAAGCCTCCGCTGCGCGTGATGTCGATGACCATCAGGCGCGCGAGCGGATACGGGAGGCCGGAATCTCGCCGGCGGCGAGCGGCGGGGCGAAGGACGTTTCGAGGACCGGCAGCCGCGTGCCGCCGCTGATCACCGCGTCGCGCAGCGGAACGCCGACCTGTTTCCAGGCCTGGGCCACGGCCTGCTGCGGCGCGGCCCCGCTCCCGAACAACTCGCCGGCCGCCTCCCAGGTGGCCTCCGCGCAGTCGCGGAACTGCGCGCGGGCGTCGAGTTTCTGCGTCAGAGTGACGTACCAGATCCGTCCGGCGACCTCCCACGCTTTCCCGCCGAGGAGCGTGGCGGCGAGATAGAACGCGTGATTCGGGATTCCGCTGTTGATGTGCACCCCGCCGTTGTCGCTGTTCGTGTTGTCGTAGTCACGCATGTGAGCCGGCTGCGGGTCCTTGCCGAGGACCGGATCGTCGTACGCCGTTCCGGGCGCCTTCATGGAACGGATGGCGGCCCCGTGCACGCGTTTGGTGAGCAGGCCGGCGCCGATCAGCCAGTCGGCTTTGGCCGCGGTCTGCCGGAGCGAGTACTGCTTGACTAGGACGCCGAACACGTCGGAGAAGTGCTCGTTGAGCGCTCCCGGCTCATCGGCGTAGTCGAGCGCCGCGGTGTATTGCGTCACGCCGTGCGTCAACTCGTGTCCGATGACGTCGAGGCTCGCGGTGAACCGGCGGAAGAGCTGGCCGTCGCCGTCGCCATAGATCATCTGCCGTCCGTTCCACTCCGCGTTGTCGAAGTGGACGCCGTAGTGCACGCTCGAGTCGAGCCGCATCCCCCGGTCGTCGACCGAGTTCCGGCCGTAGACCTTCTTGTAGAAGTCATACGTCTTCCCGGCGCCGTCGTACGCTTCGTTCACCGCGGTATCGTGCACGCGCGGATCGCCCTCCCCGCGGACGAGCTTTCCCGGGAGAGTCCGCTTGTGCCGCGCGTCATAGATGGTGCGGCGCTTCTCCCCCGCCGGGATGGCGAAGGAGGCGAACAGGGCGGCGACGGACCGTTCGCCGCGCAACTGCGCCGACAGCTCGAGCGACGCCTGCGCATGCTCGCGCAACTCGCCTTCGGCGTGCTCCGCCAGACGCCGGAGGATGTGCGGCGGGAGAAAACCGTGATGCATTCGGATGACTGCATCCTAGGTCCGGGGCGGGAAAAAAGCTACTGCCGAAGGATGTCTTCGATGGCCTGCAGGGCCCGCGGGTCCTTCTTCTGACCGAGCCAGAATGCCGCCTTGCGGCGCACTTCGCGGCTGGCGTTGTGCTTCAGCAGGTCGATCAGGATGGGGACGGACTGGTCGTCCGGCAGCAGCGAGATCCCGAAGACCGCCTTGGCGCGCACCGACTCCTCCGGGTCATTGTCGACCGCATCGCGGAGCGCGGCCGCGGCCTTTTCCCCGGCTTGCTGCGAGAGCCAGAAGAGCGCGGTTCCACGGACGTGCGCGTCGGGGTGGTCGTGCGCGATCCGGATCAATGTCTCGTCCGCCCCCGCGTGGAGCGACAGCGCGAGCAGCGCGCCGTTCACCGCGCGGCGGCTTCCGTCATCGACCACCTTCCGCAGAAACGCGAGGCTCTCCGCCGGAGCGACGCTGTCGGCCCAACGCACCGTCGCGCCGCCGGCGTCGAGCTCGCAGGACGGCGAATCGACGCGGAGCCGCTCGACGCGGAGCCGCTCGACGCGGCCGTCCTCGCCGCGCGCGAACACGTAGACCGTCGAGTCTTCCGCCGGCCGCAGATCGCCGCGCTCATCGCCGCGGACGGTCACGCTGTCGCCGCAGCAGGTGATGTGCACCGCGCGGGCGGCGGGAATGGCGAATCCGACCCATCCTGTTCCTGCGGCCGATATTGCCTGAGCGAGCGACGGAAACGTCTGCAGCGTCCCGTTCGTGATCCGCGGAGCCGCGGCGAGCGGCAGTGCGACGAGAGCGAGCGCGAGCGTGATCATCGGCTTCATGCCCGCTTAGACTGGTCTGCCCGGTGCAGGTTAGCTATACTGCGCTGGCCATGCAGCAGACGGCGACGACCGTGACGACCGAGACGACGACGGGATCACCGCCCTGTCGATGAACTGTGCATGCAGTTCCATTCGACAGGGCCGGAAACGGCCCTGTTTCGTTTTGCGGAAAATCTTCATCAGAGGTTTCCATGCAGGTTGAACTCCCCGACGGCTCCAGAAAAGAAGTTCCGAATGACGCCACCGTCGCCGCTGTCGCGGCGTCGATCGGGAAGCGTCTGGCCAAAGATGCCATCGCCGGGAAGGTGAACGGAAAGATCGTCGACGTCTACGCCCGGGTGCCGGACGGCGCGAAGATCGAGATCGTCACTCCGAAATCGGAGACCGGCCGCGACACCATCCGCCATTCCACCGCGCACCTCATGGCCATGGCCGTGCAGGAGCTCTTCCCCGGCACGCAGGTGACCATCGGGCCGGTGATCGAGAACGGCTTCTACTACGACTTCGGCACCGACCGCCCGTTCACCGACCAAGACCTCCGGCGCATCGAGGAGAGGATGGCCGAGATCGTCAAACGCGACCTCCCCATCCGCCGCGAGGAGTGGGACCGCGGCGAGGCGGTGAAGCTCTTCCGCGGCATCGGCGAGCGCTACAAGGTGGAGATCATCGAGAGCATCCCGGGCGACGAGACGCTTTCGGTCTACCGGCAGGGCGAATGGTTCGACCTCTGCCGCGGACCGCACGTGCCGTCGACCGGACGACTCGGCGCGTTCAAGCTGCTGTCCGTCGCCGGTGCGTACTGGCGCGGCGATGTGCACAACGCCATGCTGCAGCGCATCTACGGCACCGCCTGGGCCGACGAGAAGGAGCTGAACGATTACCTGCAGCAGCTCGAGCAGGCCAAAGCGCGCGATCACCGCAAGCTGGGCAAAGAACTCGATCTGTTTCACTTCCACCCGTTTGCTCCGGGAGCGGCGTTCTGGACCCCAAAGGGGACCATCCTCTACAACGTGCTGTCCGAGAACATCCGCACCCTGACCCGGGAGAACGGATATCTCGAAGTCAAGACCCCGCTCCTGTACAACAAAGGGTTGTGGGAGATCAGCGGGCACTGGGGAAAGTACAAGGAGAATATGTTCCTGGTGCTCGACTCCGAGACCGGCGAGCACGATTTTTCGCTCAAACCGATGAACTGCCCGTCGCACTACCTGCTGTACAAGATGAAGCGCCACAGCTATCGCGAGCTGCCGATCCGCTATGCGACGCAGGACGTGCTGCACCGCAACGAGGCCTCGGGCGTGCTCAGCGGGCTGACGCGGGTGCGTCAGTTCCAGCAGGACGACGCGCATATTCTCTGCACCGAGGCGCAGGTGCCGGACGAGGTCCGGCGGTTCGTGGCGCTGCTCGACCGCGTGTACGGGTCGGTCG
>DATFUW010000678.1:0-7164 GCA_035260605.1 Thermoanaerobaculia bacterium
CGTCGGCGGACCACACCGTATTCGTCCGCGATCTCGACGGCGACGGCGCTCCCGAGATCCTCGCCTCGGGAAATCAGGTCGACGAGCTCGAGGCGTTTTCCATTTTGCCGAATCGCGGCGACGGCACGTTCGGCGCCGAGCTGCGCCTGGCGAGCGGGTTCGGGGAGACCCTGCAGGCCGTCGGCGACCTCGACGGCGATCACTTCCCCGACCTCGTCGCTTCCGACTACTGGTCGAACGGCATCCGCGTCTACCACGCGGAGGGCGCGCTGCGGTTCGATGCCGGCACGTTCTACGCGACGGCGACGCACGGCGGTCCTTCGCTGATCGTCGATTACGACCGCGACGGCGTTCCGGACGTCGCCAGCCTCTCCTTCGGTTCGGGCAATCCGCTCCGCATCCATCTCTTCCGCGGGCACGGGGACGGAACGCTCGCTCCGAAATCGACGTTCGAGACCGGCCTGGCGAACGGCGAGACACCCGCGGTACGGACGATTGGCGGCGCGCTGGAGATCCTGGTCAGCGATCGCTCCGCCCGCCTCGGCATCCTTCGCTGGGCGGGCGGGACGCTGTCCGCTTCGACGCTCGCGGCCGGTCCAGGAATCAATATCGCCAGCACCTTCGGCGACGTCGACGGCGACGCGATCCCGGACGTCCTGGACGGCGATGACAGCGCTCCCAGTCCGTGGGAACCGATCTTCATCACCCTGGCGAACGCCGACGGAACGTTTCGCGAGCGGAGACAGATCGAGCAGCCGCGCACGTTGACATTCCCCGTCGAGTTGCGCGTTGCCGACGTCGATGGCGACGGCCGCGGCGATCTCATCGTGGCCGACTACCACGCCACACACGTGGCGCTGTTTCGCGGCCTCGGCGCGGAAACGTTCGAGGCAAGCACGCCCCTCGATGCCGGCGCGCCGGTGAACGCGTTCGACCTCGGCGACGTCAACGGCGACGGACGGACCGACGTCGTCACTGCGAACGCCGACCACACCATGTCGGTGCTCGTCAACGGCGGTCCGTGCCGCGCCGCGCGGCAGCGGGCGGTGGCGCACTGAGCCGCGCAACGGTTTGCACGTCGCGAGCATAAGATTCCCGATCTAACGATGAAGAACGCGCTGATCGCGGTCGCCGCGGTGGCCCTCGTCGTCTGGGTGATCTCGTGGTTTCGTGTGCCGCACGCCGTGGCCGCCGCGGCCGCGCGGCCCTGGCCCGGAGGGATGGGAACGCTCGACTCCGTCGCCCGCCGATTCCCGCCGCGGCAGGGGAACGAGGCGTCCGTGCAGTTGATGGCGCGGGCGAATGCGCTTCCGAAGAACGAAGCCGTCGACGCCTTCATGCGGCGCGAGATCGAGCGGGGCGCGCTCGCGATCGGCGAGCCGCCTGCGCTCCCCGATGTCTCCGCGATCCGCGAGCTGCTGCTGCGCGAGCCCCTCGTCTGGGAGCGGAACGAAGGCATCGGCGGCGACAACGAAATGCCGGCCAGGCGCGCGGCGCAGATGACGCTGGCTCGCACGCTCGTCGCGAGCGCATTGGCGAGGGCCCGGGCGGACGATCCGGTGGCGTGGGAGGACCTGCGCGCCGTGTGGACTCTGGCCCGCTCGCTGGACGGGCAACCGCAGATGATGATGCAGACGGCCGCATTCTCGATGGCCCGGATGATCAACGCCGTTGCCTGGAAAATGCCGCTGCCCGCCCCCGCGTGGTTCGGCGAGATGCAGCAGCGTGACCCCGTGCGGCGGCTGCTCGAGGCCTTTCAGGATCAGACGGCTTCGTACTGGAGGGACGGGGCGCGGATCTTTCCGACAAAGTGGCTCGCCGACTCGGTCGAACGCGATCGCGGGATCGCGGAGATGCTGTTCGACGAGACGCGGTGCGATGCGAACGTACCGATGAACGACCTGGGGGTGGACCTCTCATCCGTCTGGCGCCGCGCGTTCCGCTATCGGGCCGAGCGCGAGGCGACGGCCAACGCGCTCCGCGTGCGTCAGGGGAAGTCGATCGAGACCGCCTCGCGCTGCAGCGACGGTGCGTGGACGTTCGACGGCACGACGCTGCGCTTCAGTCGCGAGATCCCGACCGCCGCCCCCGACACCCCGATGCCGCTGGTGCTGCGGGTCGGGCCGGATCTCCGCCCTCACCGGACGACCGACACGGAGGGCTTCGGCGCACCGCTCCAGCGGAAGCGGTACGTCCTGGCTTTCCTCACGTTCATCACCAGCGCCGGCCGGAAACACGCCAGACACGTGCCTTTCGCGCGGCGCACGGTCGGATAGACGATTCCGAGGGAGCCGGCATCCAGCAGTTCCTGGGCGAGCCCCTGCGAGGCGACGTAGCTGTCGGGCGCCAGCGTATCGGCGAACCGCTTGTCTCCGCGGATGTCGTGAAACCCGGCGCTGAAGTCCGCGAGATAGTCGTCATAGGTCAGCTCCTCCTCGGTCCAGCCGACTTCCGCGAGCTCGATCCACTTGTGGAAGGCGGTCTCCGCCTGCGAGGTCTGCAGTTCGAACGCCGCGTACCAGGCGCCGCGCTCCGGTCCGTTGAAGCGGCTGCCGAGCGGATGGGGATGACAGAAGGCCGCGTTGACGATCCGGAAGCAGGGGACGCCGAAGACCAGCTCGTGGATTCCGATGCCGAGGAGCCGGCCGCCCTCGCCGAGCAGGCGGTCGTTGGTTGCGTTGTCGAGGTCGAAGAGATCGTGGAGATGCGCGTCGTTCTCGGCGATCTCGGCGAGCACGCTGTCGCTGTATTTGGAGGGGATCAGGCGGTGCGTGTCGTTATGGCGGATCAGCCGGACGGCCGGAAGCGTCACAGCCCGCCCCGGCGCGCGTCGAGGAGGCGGCGGACCGTCTGCATCGCCGGCAGGCCGCCCTGCATCATGTAGGCGAGCGGCGTCCGGCCGCCGAAGATACGGTTCGTGTTCGGCAGCCGCACCCAGGCGTCGGCCAGCTTCTTCGAGTGGAGGATGTTGAGCGCCTTGAAGATGCCGATGAGATAGGAGATGCGGAGCAGCCGGTCGGTGTCGAGCACGCGATCGGGATTCTTCTTCATCTCGTAGTACGGACCGTTTGAGATCCCGCCGAGCAGCACCTTCGCGTCTTCGTCACGGATGGCCCAGCGGTCGGCGATGTTGAAAAACGCGCGCACGGCCGATGGGCTCAGCCGCTCCCGCTCGGCCTTCGAGGTCAGATCGACGAGGGGCGAGGGGGCGTAGCGCGTTGCCGGATAGTCTGCATGGAGCGCCATGTGGTCATCCGATTCAGGAGTTCATTGTATCCGAATTCGGATGTGCAAGAGCGGGGCCGGAGAATCGAGGACGAGATTCGAATTGGTTGCGGGGCAGGATTTGAACCTGCGACCTTTGCGTTATGAGGATTCGATCCCCTCCGCCGCGAACGTCCGCAGTCGCGCCGCGATCTCGTCGCGGATTCTTCTGAACGCGCTCAGCCGCTCTTCGTCGCTTCCGGTTGCCGCGCTCGGATCGTCGAAGCTCCAATGGATGCGTTGCGTCGCGCCCGGAAAGATCGGGCAGCTCTCGTTCGCTCGATCACAAACGGTGATCGCGTAGTCGAACTGCTGCCCCGCAAGAGTATCGAGCGTCTTCGATGTGTGTGCCGTGATGTCGAGGCCGACCTCATGCATCGCCTCGATCGCGAGCGGATGCACGCGCGTCTGCTCGGTGCCGGCGATGAAGACCTCGAATCGGTCGCCGGCCATGTGTCGCAGCAGCCCTTCGGCCATCTGGCTGCGAGCCGAGTTGTGCGTGCAGAGAAACAGCACGCGTTTCTTTTCAGTGTGCATGTCGTGCTCCGTTGGTCGCTGCCGCGAGCGCGCAGCAGCGGACCTCCGTGAGCCTTGTTCCGGTTGCGGGAAACCAGCGCTTCTGCAGCCACAGCGCAACGCTCACCAGGCTGATGAGGACGGGAACTTCGACCAGCGGTCCGATCACCGCGGCGAATGCCGCGCCGTGCGCGATCCCGAACGTCGCTACCGCCACCGCAATCGCGAGCTCGAAGTTGTTCGATGCCGCAGTGAAGGAGAGTGTCGCTGCCTGTGGGTACGTTGCGCGGACCTTCCGGCTCATCCAGAAGCTCAGGAGGAACATCACCACGAAGTAGATGAGGAGCGGAAGCGCGATGCGCAGGACGTCGAGCGGAAGTTTCACGATCGTGTCGCCCTTGAGGCTGAACATGACCACGATGGTGAAGAGCAAAGCGATGAGCGTGATCGGGCTGATGCGGCGGACGAACACGCGGTGGTACCAGTCGAGTCCCTTGATCTTTCCGAGGATGAACCGCGTGAGGAAGCCCGCGACGAACGGAACGCCGAGGTAGAGCGCGACGCTCTTTGCGATCTCGCCGATCGTGATATGGACGACGGCGCCCTGGAGCCCGAGCAACGCCGGAAGAATGGTAATGAAGAACCACGCGTACACACTGAAGAACAGCACCTGGAAGATCGAGTTGAACGCGACCAGTCCCGCGCAGTACTCGGTGCTCCCCTTCGCGAGGTCGTTCCAGACGATCACCATGGCAATGCAGCGCGCGAGACCGATGAGGATCAACCCGATCATGTACTCGGGCCGGTCGCGCAGGAAGAGCACGGCGAGCCCGAACATCAGCAGCGGTCCGATCACCCAGTTCTGCAGGAGCGAGAGCGCGAGCACTTTCTTGTCGCGAAAGACGAGGTGCAGTTCCTCGTAGCGCACCTTGGCAAGCGGCGGGTACATCATGAGGATCAGCCCTACCGCGAGCGGCACGCTGATCGTCCCGACGTTCCAGGCGTTGATGGCGGCGTTGAACTGCGGGACCGCGTATCCGAGGAGGACTCCGAAGCCCATGGCGAGGAAGATCCACAGCGTCAGGTAGCGATCGAGGAACGAGAGGCGTTTCTGCATAAGGCTCCCAGGTGTCAGAGGACATGGAAGACGCTGCGGAGGGACTCGTAGACGCCGACCGCGATGAGGACGGCACCGGTGACTGGTCGCGCGTACCTTTCGATTGCGGTCGCCGCGCGATACGCGGAACCCACCTTCGACACGCCGAGCGCGATGGCGATCGCGAAGAGCGCGACGGGAAGCCCGGTCGCGAGTCCGTACGCGGTCGGGATTGCCACGATGGAGGTATTCCGCGTGGCGAGCGGGATGAGCATCCCGAAGAACAGTGCCGCCGACACTGGACAGAACGAGAGCGCGAAGAGGCTCCCGAGCGGCAGCGCGGCCCACACGCCATGACTGCGAACACGCGTCGGGTCGAGCTCCTGCGAGAGCTGCGGCAATTTCAGGGGAATGATGCCCAGGAGGACCATGCCGACGATGATGAGCAGCGGACCGAGGAGCTTGTAGAAGGTACCCTGGAGGAAGGCCGATACGCCAAGGAGCCGCCCGACGGCGAGCACGGCAACGGCGGCGAGGAGCACGTATGCGATGCTTCGCCCTGCCGTGTACAGAAGTCCGGCGAGCAGCGCGCGCCGCGGCTTGCCGCCGTCACGGCTGACGAATGCGAGCGCGGCGACGTTCGTCGCGAGCGGACACGGGCTGATCGCGGTCAAAAGACCGAGCCAGACTGCGGAGCCGATCGCGAGAACCATGCTCCCGTCGCTCACACGTGCTCCCGGTACGCGCGCACGGCATCCTGCACGTAGAGGAGATACGCATCGTGATTGCCGACCAGGCGCCAGACGTCATCGAGCTTGACGTGCCGCTCGACCTTCCCGTCGAGCTCCTCCGTCACAACCACGGTCTTGTTCGTAAGCTGGAAATCCTCAATGAAGTGGCGGTTCTCGGGGCGGTCGACATTCACGGCACGGAACTCGACCTCGCCGCGCGCGATGGCTTCCGGAAACGCCGATTCGACGGCTTCCTTCGCGTACGCTTCGAGCTTCAGGCACGTTGCGCAGCGGACGTCTCCATGGAAGTACGTTGCCACGACTCTCCGCTCCGGTGCGCGGGGCGTAGCTGCCGCCACCTCGACGTTTGCCGCCGGCCGCCCGGCGGCACCTCGGCGTTCGGTCGCGGCCGGCCGGGGTTGCGGCACATCGCGCGGTGAAGCTTGCGCTGCAGGCGCGGGCGACGCCGGTTCCGGCTTCGCAGTCTGAAGGACGGTGCCGGGCACCGCTGCCGCAACCGAGGCTGAAGTCGCCGCCGGTGCAGGCGGCGGTGTCGCGCGCAGCGCATCGCGCCCGATCGTGACGAGGGCAACGACCACGAACGAGGCCAGGAGCGCGGCGGTGAGGTATTTCGCGCGCATCAGCCTCTCCTTACGCAAGCCCGAGGAGATGGCGTAGTTCCTCGGCTTTCGGGATGCGGCCCGAGATGACGACCTTGCCGTCGATCACGACGCCGGGCGTCGCCATGAGGCCGAGTGCCATCATCCGTTCGATCGATTCGTCTTTGACCACTTCGATGGTGAGTCCTCCCTGCTCGACCACCTGCTGCACGACGTGAAAGGTCTGCTTGCAGCGAGAGCATCCGGGGCCGAGCACTTCGATCTTCTTCTGGCCTGTCATTTGGGTCTTCTCCTGTTCGATGAGCCTTGCGCTCGCAGCGCCGGGTCTTGCTGACACCGCGAGACGCGCAGATGAGGCCTTTCTCCCGGCGCGCCGGGAAGAGGGGCGAAGAGGTGTCACATCACAGCGTTGAAGAGATAACCGACGATGAGAATCCCCAGGCCGACGACCGCGATGAACGTGGCGATGAGGACGGGGCGGAGGACTTTCCTGAGAATGATCATCTCCGGGAACGAGAGGGCGACGACGGCCATCATGAACGCGAGCACGGTGCCGAGTGCCGCCCCTTTGCCCAGGAGCGCCTGGACGATCGGGATGATTCCGGCGGCGTTCGAGTACATCGGGATGCCGAGGAGAATGGCGAGAGGGACGGCCCACCAGACGTCGCGCCCCATAAAGGACGCCATGAAGTTGGTCGGGACGTAGCCGTGGATGCCGGCGCCGACTGCGATGCCGAGGACCACGTAGAGCCAGACCTTACCGACGATCTCGCGGACGGCGTTGCGGCCGTCGCCGAGTCGGTCGGTCCAGGACCTCGCGGACTCGACTTCCATGCTGCCGGATTGGATGTTCCACACCCATGGCTCAACGTGGCGTTCGAGTTTCAGGCGGCCGATCGTCCAGCCGGCCAGGATCGCGATGAGAAGACCCGTGCCG
>DATFUW010000679.1:0-5346 GCA_035260605.1 Thermoanaerobaculia bacterium
AACCCACCTCGGTGAACTTCGAGGCCTCGATCTTCAGGAAGGGCGAGCGTGCCAGCTTCGCCAGCCGGCGCGCGATCTCGGTCTTTCCCACGCCGGTGGGGCCGATCATGATGATGTTCTTCGGGGCGATCTCGTCGCGTAACTCGGGCGGGAGCTGCTGCCGCCGCCAGCGGTTGCGCAGGGCGATGGCCACCGCCCGTTTGGCCGCCCCCTGCCCGACGATGTACTTGTCGAGCTCGGCGACGATCTCCTTCGGGGTCAGGCGGTCGGGATCGGAATGCTCGTCGGTGGTGCCGGGGAGAATGATGACCATTAGAGACTCTCGACCGTGATGTTGTCGTTCGTGTAGATGCAGATCGCCGCGGCGATGAGCATCGCTTCCTCGGCGATATGCGCCGCATCGAGGGTGGTGTGTTTCAGCAGCGCCCGCGCGGCCGCCAGGGCGTATGGCCCGCCGGAGCCGATCGCCAAAATCCCGTCGTCCGGCTGGATGACCTCGCCCGTGCCGGACAGGAGATAGGCGCGCTCGTTGTTGGCCACGATGAGAAAGGCCTGCAACTGGCGGAGATACTTGTCCATCCGCCAGTCCTTGGCCAGCTCGACCACGGAGCGGTCGAGATTGCCGCGGTACTCCTCGAGCTTGGCCTCGAAGCGCGAGAAGAGTGCGAAGGCGTCGGCCACCGAACCGGCGAAACCGGCGAGGATCTTGTTGCCATAGAGCCGCCGCACCTTCGCAGCGCCGTGCTTCATCACCGTATTGCCGATGGTCACCTGCCCGTCGCCGGCCATGGCCACCGCGCCATCCTTGCGGACGCAGATGACGGTCGTGGCGTGAATCGCTTCCTGTTCCATCGGGGCCGATCCTATCGCAGTCACATGAAATCGGACGGGAGAGGCGCCTCGATCGTTCCGATGACGTCGCCCTCGATCTTCCATGCGTGGAGCATCAACCGCGCCGCTTTCGGGCCGCCGTAGCGCCGGTCGCCGGCGACCGGATGGCCGATGGAGGCCAGGTGGATGCGGATCTGATGCGTGCGTCCGGTGCGGATCTCCGCCTCGACCAGGCCGCCCCCGCGGGGACGCACGATGGTGAGGGCCTCCTTCCCGGCGACCGGCGACTCGACCGTGATCTCGTGATCGACCGTACCGCCGACGCGCGCCAGGTAGATCTTCCGGATCTGGCGCGAGGCGAAGAGCCCGGAGAGCGAAGCCGCGGCGTCGCGCGTGCGCGCGAAAACCACCGCGCCGCTGGTTCCGGTGTCGAGCCGGTGCACGAGAAAAATCTGCGCCGGCATCCGCTGCCGCTTGAGCGTGAGCGCCACGAGCTCCTCGAGCGAAGTCCGCCCACGGTCGCGGGTGGGCTGCGTCGGAACCCCGGCCGGCTTGTTGACCGCCACGAACCCCTCGGTGATCCGGAGGATCTCGATCTCCGGCACCGCCGCCACGATCGCCACCCGATCCCCCTCCCGCACCTCGCGCGAGGCGACCGACACCGGCCGCTCGTTGACGAGCACGCGATGCTCGGCGATCAGCGCCCGCGCCTGCCGGCGGGAAAGCTCCGGAAACCGCGCGGCGACCGCCTGATCGAGGCGCATGCCGCGCATCATGCCACGCCCACTCGCCCGGCCACGCGGCGCCGCAAGCGCAAGGCAACAAGGCCTCCCGACGCCGCTCACACTCCAACACGATCTTGGAGACGAGGAGATCGCCTCACCGAGCACCTCGGTTGGGGGACACCGGCTATGCCACGTCGAGAAAGCCAGGAAGGGCTAAGAGCTTCCGCTTACGAAGCGGCTCCGGACCTGACTCCTTGGCTCGCGCGAACGAGCGAGGCATCTGATCGAGTCCGGGATCGAGCACCACAAACTCCCGCTCTGGTCCCACAGCCTCGGTCCATGGTGGCGGCGCAACGTCGGCACGGCGCGCGAGTAGCTCGACCAGACCGGCGGCGATCGTCATTTCTCGGTTCGTGAGGTCGCGTGGGCAGGTCAACTGCGCCCAGTTCATGGCCGGTCTCAACCTTGCGGGCGTTCGTTGGAGCGCGCGCCGCAGTTCACGCGCGCCGTTCCTTCTTCGCCGCTGCTTCGCCGCCGCCTTCGATGACCGTCAGCTCGGGGCCGCCGATGCCGAGCGCCTTGCGGACCTTGGACTCCACCTCGGCGGCGAGGTCGGGGTTCTCCTGGAAGAACACCTTCGAGTTCTCGCGGCCCTGGCCGACGCGCATGTCGCCGTACGAGAACCACGATCCCGACTTCTCCAGGATCTTGTGCTCCAGGCCGATGTCCAGCAGCTCGCCGAACTTCGAGATCCCCTCACCGTAAGCCACGTCGAACTCCGCCTGGCGGAAGGGGGCGGCGCATTTGTTCTTCACGACCTTCACCTTCACGCGCGAGCCGATCACCTCGTCGCCTTCCTTGATGGAGGTCGTGCGGCGGATGTCGAGGCGTACCGAGGCGTAGAACTTCAGCGCCCGGCCGCCGGTGGTCGTCTCCGGGTTGCCGAACATGACACCGATTTTTTCACGAATCTGATTGATGAAAACCAGACACGTTTTCGACTTCGAAACGATGCCGGTGAGCTTGCGCAGGGCCTGCGACATCAGGCGCGCCTGCAGGCCCATCTGCGCCTCGCCCATCTCCCCTTCCAGCTCCGCGCGCGGGACCAGCGCGGCCACCGAGTCGATGACGATCACATCGATGGCTCCCGACCGCACCAGCACCTCGGCGATCTCCAGCGCCTGCTCGCCGCTGTCCGGCTGCGACACCAGCAGGTTGTCGATGTCCACGCCGAGCTTCTTCGCGTACTCCGCATCGAGCGCGTGCTCCGCGTCGATGAACGCCGCCAGGCCGCCGACCTTCTGCGCCTCGGCGATGACGTGCAGTGACAGCGTCGTCTTGCCCGACGACTCCGGCCCGAAGATCTCGATGATCCTTCCGCGCGGCACGCCGCCCACGCCGAGGGCCGCGTCGACGCCGATCGACCCGGTGGAGATCGCGCTGATGGCCGCGAATTCCTTCGCCCCAAGGCGCATGATCGACCCTTTTCCGAACTGGCGCTCGATCTGGGTCAGTGCTGTTTCCGCGGCTTTCAGCTTGTCTGTCGGTATGCTCACCATAGTGATTCGAGTGTAAGGCAATTTGTCGGACGGTCAAGAAACTCTACCCGGTGTAGTATCGATTCCATTGCGCGCCACCTGGAAGGTTGCCGGACTGCTGTTCTGCTCCGGCGCTTCCGCCCTCATCTATCAGACGGTCTGGATGCGCCAGTTCCGCCTGATCTTCGGCGCATCGACCCTGGCCACCGCCGCCGTCCTGGCGATCTTCCTCGGGGGACTCGGCGCCGGAAGCGCCCTGCTCGGCAGACGCGCCGACGCCGTTCCCAGGCCGCTCCGCTTTTACGGAAACCTCGAGTTGGCGATCGCCATCTCCGCGGCCGTTTCCCCCGCGATCCTCTGGGTCGTCGCCAGGCTCTACTTCGCCTCCGGCGGATCGGTCGTGCTCGGCCCGTTCTTGGCCTCGCTCTTCCGGCTGGTCCTGGCCACGCTGGTCATGGGAGTGCCGGTCATCCTGATGGGCGGTACGCTGCCGGCCGCCGCGCGGGGGATCGAATCAGACGACGATGCAGGACGGCGACGCGTCGCGCTGCTCTACGGCGCGAACACGCTCGGCGCGGTCGTCGGGACGCTGGCCTCGACGTTCTATCTGCTCGAACATCTGGGCAATCGCGAGACCCTGTGGGTGGCGGCGCTGCTGAATCTGTTCGTCGGCATCGTTGCGCGAAATCTGCAAGCGAGCGCTGCTGTCCTTGCTCCGGCCGAAGAGACGAGAGCGGCCGAAACGGGGGCTCCATCAGCCACTGCTCCATTGATCGCCGCGTTCCTCGTCGGGTTCGCGTTCCTGCTGATGGAGCTCGTCTGGTATCGCATCCTGGCGCCGCTCCTCGGCGGCTCCACCTTCACGTTCGGGCTGATCCTGGCGATCGCGCTGCTCGGAATCGGCCTCGGCGGGACGGCGTATTCCTTCTGGTTCGGTGAGGCGCGCTCTACAAATGGTGGATTCGCGCTCACCTGCTCGTTCGAGGCCGCGGCCATCGCCATCCCCTTCGTCCTCGGCGACCGGCTGGCCATCCAGGAGAACTTCCTCCGCTCGCTCGGTACCGAGGGTTTCAGTGGATTCGTGATCGCCTGGACGCTGGTGACCCTCCTCGTGGTGCTCGCGCCGGCGATTGTCGCAGGCGTGCAGTTTCCGCTGCTCATCTCGCTGCTCGGCAGTGGGCGGCAGGAGATCGGCCCGGACGTCGGACGCGTGTATGCGTGGAACACCGCGGGGGCGATCGCCGGATCGCTCGCCGGAGGGTTTGGGCTGCTGCCGCTGCTCTCGGCGCCGGGCGCCTGGCGGCTGACGATCGTCCTGCTCGCGCTGCTCGGCATGGCGGCGGCGGTGTTCGCGCGGAAGATCGTGCCGGCAGCGATCGCCTTGCTGGCGATCGCCGGCACATTCGCCCTCGGCCCGACCGCGCTCTGGCGCCACTCGGGAATCGGTGCCGGACGCGCCGAAAATCCGACGACGATCAACGCGATCCGCGACTGGGTCAACGGCGCGCGGCGCACGATGGTGTGGGATGTCGACGGCCGCGAGAGCAGCGTGGCGCTGATCGACTCCAACGACCTGGCCTTCATCGTCAACGGAAAGGCGGACGGCAGCGCCCGCGCCGACGCCGGAACGCAGGTGATGGGCGGGCTGATCGGGGCCCTGCTCCATCCCCATCCCCGCCGCTCGCTGGTCATCGGCCTCGGGACTGGGAGCACCGCCGGATGGCTCGGCGCCGTGCCGTCGATGCAGCGGGTGGACGTGGTGGAGCTCGAGCCCGCGGTCATCGGCGTGGCGCGCGCCTGCACGGCGGTGAATCACGACGTGCTGCACGAGGCGAACGTGAAGATCCACATCGGCGACGCGCGCGAGGTGCTGCTCGCGGGGCGCGATCGCTACGACATCATCTTCTCCGAGCCGTCGAATCCGTATCGCGCCGGGATCGCCAGCCTCTTCACCGAGGAGTTCTATCGGGCAGCGCGGGGGCGGCTGAATCCGGACGGAATCTTCCTGCAGTGGCTGCAGGCGTACGACGTCGACAACGAGACCATCCGCACGATCTACGCCACGATCTGCGCGGTCTTTCCGAACGTGGAGACGTGGCAGACGGACGTCGGCGACCTGCTGCTGGTCGGGACGGAGAGGCCGATTGTCTACGACTGCGACGCGCTGCGGCGGCGCGTGGCCATGGAGCCGTTCCGCAGCGCCCTGGCGGATGCCTGGCGGGTGGAGACCGTCGAGGGGTTCCTCTCGCACT
>DATFUW010000680.1:0-3369 GCA_035260605.1 Thermoanaerobaculia bacterium
CTCTATCTCGAAGCGGGGATCCGTTCGAGCGAGATCGGGAGCGTGATGTTCGGCGCCACGCCCGACGGGACGGAACGCGCCGCGGGGATGGAGCTCGTGCGCCTGGCGATTCCGCGCAGGCTGTACACACAGTCGCATCTCGACTACGTGGCCTACGCCGTCGCCGCGGTGGCCTCCCTGGGCCACGGCCTGCATGGCTACCGAATCGTCTCGGCTCCCGCCATGCTGCGGCATTTCACGGCCCGGTTCGAGCCGCTGATGTCGCTCGCGGTGATGTAGGCAATCGGAGAAGCCGGTTCGTCAAATCCAGAACCCGGCGCTCACCAGCGCGACGAACACCGCTCCCCACCCGATCTCGCGGATGCCGATGCGGCGGGCGGGGAGGCCGCTGGCGGGGAGGGCGGCGCGGATGAGCAGCAGGCACATGGCGAGGATCGCGGTCCACGGTCCGGTGACCACGGCCACGATCACGGCGCCGGCGTGTGCGGCGAGCATCAGCGCCTTGTGATTCCCGCGAAGCAGCGAGCGGACGTAGAGCACGGCGGGAACGGAGCGGGCGGCGACGAGCAGGGCGAGTGCGGCGGCCAGCGAGGCGGCGCGTCCGCCGGCGAGAGCGATCGAGGCGGCGACGGCAGCGGGGGCGATCGCGCCGCTCAACTCTGCGCTCAGCGCGCGGCTGTGGTTCCGGGCGTCGAACGCGAACTGGGTCAGTCCGAAGGGAACGGCGGCCAGCAGCGGAGCGAGTGCGCCGAGGCCGCCGAGCAGCGCGGCCCCGGCGAACGCCGCCAGCGCGGCGGCGCCGTACCCGAGAAGGAGAAGTTCGCATGCGGGGGTGCGCGGGTAACGGCGCCGCCGCAGCCAGTCGTGTGCGGCGAGTTTCAACGGATGCCGGAGCAGAAAGATCCCGAGCGCGCCGAGTCCGATCAGCAGGCCCGGCGCGGATGGAGCCACGAGCAGCGCGAGCACCACCGGCTCGAGCAGAAATCCCCAGCCGCCGTGCTCCGCAGGCAGCACGAGCGGCCGGAGTGCGACCGCAGTCACGCCGCCGACTCCATGGCGATGGCCCGCGGGAACAGGACGTTGTTCTCCAGATGGATGTGGCGATGGAGGTCGTCCTCGAGCGCCGCGAGCATCTTGTAGAAGGCCGTGAAGCTGGTGCAGGCGTCGGCGGGGAGCGCGAAATCGTTCGTCGCCGCGCGGATCTCGGCCACCAACTCTCCCGCGGCCTCGTGCTCCATCATCATCATGCGGATCGGATTGCGCACCGTCCCGAACGGAGAGGCGCTGCCGCCGCCGGACGGCTCGAGCTGGTCGAAATACGGGAAGAGGATCTGCTCCTCCTTCATCATGTGCGGCATCAGATCGTCCTGGAGCTGCGCGACGAGCCGCTGGACGCGCACGAGCTCGGGGTGATGCGGACCGTGGCGCGTGGCCACCTTCGCCGCGAGCTGCTGCAGCGTGTCGAGCGTGGCGCGCGTGTAGGCATGATGCGTCCGGAGGATGAAGGCCACGATCTCCTGGAGCGGCGCGTCGTCCCACGACCGCGTTTCGCCCGCGGCCGGCTCCCCTTCGATCAGGCTCAGGAGCTGATCGGTCGTAATTCCGGCGCGGCTGCACGCCTGTTCGATCGGTTGACGTCCCTTGCAGCAGTAGTCGATCTTCAGTCGTTCGAGTACGGGGATGGCTTGCGGCATGGCGACAGCCAGCTCGGCGACGGTGTTGGTGTTGGTCATGATGGCTCCTTCCGGCACTGAATCTAACGGACGCGGGGAGCGGGCGGAATGACATCCGTCATACGAACTGGCGCTCTCTTCTCGAATTGCCCCATGGTATGGTCGTACACCACGCATGCAGAGATCTGCCTGCCTTGTGCTCTGCCTGACTCTGGCACCGAGTGCTCTGGCGCAGAGCTTCGATCTGCCGCACGAGGCGATCGCGGGGAAGGCTGCTCTGGCGAGCAGCATGCCGGCGCTCGCGAAGCGGATCCTCGCGGTCTACAAGGACAGCGATCGTGCGCGATTCCTCAGACACGTCTTTCGATTGCAGATGGTCGCCGGCGATGACGCCGAAGCGCTGCAGTCGGCTTCGCAATGGCGCAGGGCGTATGCGATCTCGCAGCCGGAACGTGCCCGCTGGGTCAATGTGCAATACGAGATCGACGCTGCCGCCCGGCTTCGACAGCAATCCGGCGGCTCGTTCGATCTGGCGTATGCGAACGCATTTCGCGATCGATTCAGGCGGCTCGACGATTCCACTGCCGCGCTCGTCATTCGAGCGCTCCAGGTCTCGCCGTCCCTGCTCGAGAGCCGGCTCCAACGTGACCTGCGCGCCCAGAAAGCGAAGGACTCCGTCGGCCTGTCCGACGCACTGCGGCTCATCGACGATTACCAGGCCGCCGAGACCTACCGTGCGGCATCTCCGCTGATCGCACCACTCATCGACGCGGACGACGCACGGCGTTATCTCATCCAGAACGACGTGAAAGTGAGGACGCGCGATGGCGGGATCCTCTGTGCGCTCGTCGTGCGCCCACGTGGCGGACCGGCGAAGCTTCCCGCCCTGCTCGAGCTGACAATCTATGCGGATCCTGTCACGAACCTGCAATTCAGCGCTCGGCCAGCCGCGTCCCATGGGTACGCTTCCATCGTGGGTCTCGTGCGCGGCAAAGGGTGCAGTCCCGACTCGCCGGTGCCCTACGTGCGGGATGCCTCCGATGCGGCCGCGTTGATCGACTGGATCGCCGCCCAGCCCTGGAGCGACGGCCGGGTCGGAATGTACGGCGGCAGCTATTCCGGAGGAAGCGCCTGGGCGGCGACGAAGAACATGCCCAAAGCCCTCAAAGCCATTGCCGTCGGGGCTCCGGTGGCTCCCGGCATCGATGTCCCGATGGAAGGCAACGTCTTCTGGAACTTCGTCTATCCGTGGCCGTTTTATACGACGGATATGAAAGGGCTCGACAACGAGGTCTACGCGGATAGCGCGCGCTGGAACCGCTTGAATCATGACTGGTACGCGAGCGGCCGCGCGTATCGCGATCTGGACAAGATCGACGGGACGCCCAACCCGATCTTCGATTCATGGATCTCCCATCCTGCCTACGACGCCTATTGGGCGGGGATGATCCCGCACGGGAAGGAGTTCGCCCGCATCGACATTCCGGTGTTGCAGACCGCGGGCTACTTCTATGGCGGACCCGGCTCCGCCGTCTACTATTTCACGCAGCACGAGCGATACGATCCGAAGGCGGAGGACTACCTGGTCATCGGCCCCTGGGACCACGGCGGAGCGCAGCACGGAACCGTGACGCTTCTCGGCGACGATGCCGGCGCTCTCTCAGGCTATCAACTCGACCCGGTCGCGCTGGTCGAT
>DATFUW010000681.1:0-8035 GCA_035260605.1 Thermoanaerobaculia bacterium
GCAGCCCCCACGGCGCACTGTGCGGGACGTCATACGCCAGCATCGCCGCGGCGGCGCTGTTCGCCGGTCCTGGATGTCCGGAGATGACCGCTCCCGCCTGTTCGCTCCACATGAAGATCCCGCCCTCGGGCCGCCGCGCGGCGAGCGGATCAAGCGTCGATTGATGCGCTCCTTTGTAGAAGAGCTTCGGGTGCGTTTCCTTCTCCGGGCGGCGGACGGAGACGACGTCGCGCGACACGTACCGCGTGACCTTCGACTGCGGATCGTGCAGGTCGCCGACGATGATCGCCTCGGTCGGGCAGACGACGACGCACGCCGGCTCCAGTCCGATCTCCAGGCGGTGCGCGCAGAAGTTGCACTTCTCCGCCGCGTGGTCCGCGGGATTGATGAAGATGGCGTCGTATGGGCAGGCGGCGATGCAGGCCTTGCAGCCGATGCAGATGCTCTTGTCGAAGTCGACGATGCCGTCGCGGCGCCGGAACATCGCCGACGTCGGACACGCCGTGACGCACGGCGGGTGATCGCACTGATTGCAGCGCGTGACCTGGAACGCGCGGCGGACGGCGGGAAACGTTCCGACGTCGACGGCCTTGACATACGTGCGGTTCACGCCGAGCGGAACTTCATTTTCCGACTTGCAGGCGGTGGAACAGGCGTGACACCCGATGCATCGGGTGTGGTCGATCACTTTCGCCCACTGGACCACAGGATCGGCACTCATCGGCGATGGACGATAGTACGCGCTGGCGATATATTCAACGCGCGTCGATGCCAGGCCGCCGGTTTCACCCCGATCTCCCACCCGAGGCCATCGCGCTCGTCGCCGGCCGGTTTCGCGTCCTCGCCGAACCGCTGCGCCTCCGAATCCTGCAGGTCCTCCGCGGCGGGGAGAAGAACGTCGGCGAGCTGACCGCCGCTCTGGAGACCACCCAGCCCAACGTCAGCAAGCACCTGCGCGTGCTGCAGGAGGCGGGTTTCATCGGCCGCCGCCAGGAGGGGAACAACGCGTACTGGAGCATCACCGACGAGAGCGTGTTCGACCTCTGCGATCTGGTCTGCAACGCGCTCTATACGCGCGTTTCGGCACACGTCCGCCTGCTGAAGGAGACCCCATCCCACAAACGCCGGTAACCATTTTCGAGAGTGTAACTTCGCCTTCCTGTGGGCTTCAGTAGGATGGCGCGCGGAGGTGCCGCTTGCGCAAAGCATTCGGAATTATTCTCATGATCGGCCTCACGGCCGCGCCGCTTTTGGCCCAGGAGCCGAAGCCCGCGCCGGAGCCGCTCAAGATCAAGGTCGGTGACGTCGCTCCCGACTTCACCCTGCTCGAGTACGACGGGCACGGAATCAAGCCGGTCTCCCTGCACGAATTCCGCGGCAAGAAGCAGGTTGCCCTGGCATTCTTCGTCTTCGCCTTCACCGGCGGGTGAACGAAGGAAATGAAAGCCTTCCAGGCGAGCCTCGATAAACTGGAAGGCGCAGACACCCAGGTCCTGGGTGTGAGCGTCGACAGCCCCTTCGCCAATCACGCGTTCGCGCTCGAGAACGGCATCACCTTCCCGCTCCTCGGCGACATGGACGCCACGGCCATCAAAGAGTACGGCCTCGAAAAGGAGTACCACATCGGCGGAGTCCCGATGACCTCCGCGCGCCGCGCGACGTTCCTCATCGACAAAGAAGGAAAGGTCGTCGAGGAACAGGTCGACAACGCGGCGGTCGATCCGACGAAAGTCATCGACGCCTGTCAGATTCCGCACGCGAAGTGATGTAAGGCCGGCATGTAGGGCCGGCTCTCCAGCCGGCCCTAATTCTCGGCTCTCCAGCCGGCCCTAGTTCTCGGCTCTCCAGCGCCCTAATTCTCGGCTCTCCAGCCGGCCCTAATTCTCGGCTCTCCAGCGGGCCGGATCTGCATTCTTGGCCGGCTGGAGAGCCGGCCCTACATGCGGCCCTACACGGGAATGGGTTTGCGGGTCCAGTAGGAGACGGCGAGCAAAAAGTCGGCGACGTCCATCGAAGCGAACGTTGGAGCGAGATCCGACGGCGCGATGATGCCGGCGATGTTCCCGCGGTCGTCGAGCACCGGCAGCCGCCGGACCTGCTTTGCTTCCATCAGATCGATGGCCGACTGCACATTCTCGTCCTGACGCACGGCATACACCGGTTTCGTCATGACGTCGCGGACGGCGACGGACGCCGGCGCCTTGCCGGTGGCCACCACGCGGCAGGTGACGTCACGGTCGGTGATCATTCCGACGACCTTGCGGCCCTCGACCACCGGGATCACTCCGCAATCGTGTTCGGCCATGAGGGCGGCCACGCGGTCGACCGTATCGGTCGGCTTGCACGAGACCGGCGAACTGGTCATCACTTCCTTGATCAACATGGGCTCTCCTTCGCACCGCGGTTATCGCGCGAAACGATCCCGGGGTCGACGAAGCCCGGCACTGAACGGCTGTGTCTGCGGTCACACAGCCGTCGGTGCCGCTGCATCAGGGAAGCGGATGGGGGTGGACCGGATACGGCGGCCGCTGGAAAGTCTGCGGCGGGTTCTTCTTCAGATCCTCCAGGACCACCGCCACGGCGCGTTCTAGCTGCGGATCGTGTCCTTCGCGGACGAGCTTCGGATCCTGCTCGACCTCGATGTCCGGCGCGATGCCGTGGTTCTCGACTTCCCAGTGCCCGTTCAACCCGTAGATCGCCCACCGCGGCGCGGTGATCGTCCCTCCGTCGAGCAGCCGCGGGTATCCGCCGATTCCGACGAGCCCTCCCCACGTCCGGGTGCCGACGAGCGGCCCGATTCCCGCCTTGCGGAAATACCATGGCAGGGCGTCGCCGCCGGAGCCGGAGAACTGATTCGTGACCAGCACCTTCGGCCCGTAGATCGAGGACACCGGCTCGGTGTAGTCCTCTCCTTCGCGCGACATGACGCGACTCATCGGCGGACGGCGCAGATAGTCGACGATGTAATCGGCGAGCTGCCCTCCGTGATTGAAGCGCTCGTCGATGACCGCCGCCTCCTTGCCGACCTGCGAGAAGAAGTAGCGGTTGAAGTTCGTGAAACCGCCGCCCGCCGTATCGGGGAGGTAGACGTAGGCCACCTTGCCACCGCTCAGGCGGTCGACTTCGCGGCGGTTCGCTTCGATCCAGGCATTGTTGCGCAGCCGAAACTCGTCGTCGACGGGCACCACGGTGACGTCGCGGGCCCCTTTGCCGTCGGGTGACGGGCCGACGCGGATCGAGGTCTGCACTCCCGCGGTGTTCAGGAAGAGGCGATAGACGTTGTCGGTGGCGTGGATGTCGCGGCCGTTGACGCCGAGGAGGTACTCGCCCTGCCGGACGTCGACTCCGGGCGCGGTCAACGGCGCGTGGAGCTGGGGATTCCAGTTCTCGCCCGAGTAGATCCGTGCGAAGCGGTAGCGGTCGTGGTCGATCGTGTAGTCGGCGCCGAGGAGGCCGACCTTCACGTCATCGACGTGCGGACGGTCGCCGCCGCGGATGAACATGTGGCCGACGCTGATGTTGCCGGTCATCTCCGTGAAGAGATAGGTGAGATCGTCGCGGCTGGCCACTCCGGCGAGGTACGGCGCGTAGGCCTTCTCCGCCGCCGCGAGATCCAGTCCGTGCAGGTGCGGGTCGTAGAAGAAGTCTCGCTCGATGCGCCAGACCTCGTTGTACATCTGGCGCCATTCGGCCTGCGGATCGACCGCGACCTTCATCTTGTCGGTGGCCAGCATGTCTTCATCGCCGGGGCCGGGCTTCTTCTCCGCGCCGGCGATGTACCAGTGTTTCGCTTTCTCGAAGAGCATCTTCTCGCCGTTCGACGAGAGCGCGAATGCGGCGACGCCGTCGAGCAGCGGCTCGACTTTCCGCTTCTCCAGATCGAACTTCGAGACCTCGGCGCTGCGCGGACCGAATCCGATGTCCACGATCGGGTCTTCGACGAGGAAGATCTCCCCTTCCTTGCCGGCGTACAGACCGCCGTAGTTCCGCGCGGGAATGGGAAGGGCAACGATGCGCTGGCTGATGTTCTCGAAATCGATGGTCACCGGCGCCGGCGTCTTCTTGGCCTTCACCTTCTCGTCGCCGGTGGGCGTTCCCTTCTCCTTCTCTTCCTTGTCCTTTGCCGCGGTCGCGTTGGCCTCCGGCCCGGGCGCCGCTTCGATTTTCTCCTCGTCGCTCTGCAGGGGGACGGGCGACGGGATGTCTTTGCGCAGCACCGCGGCGTACACGGCGCGCGTCTGCGGATGCGCCTCGCTGGTCATGTCCAGCCATCCGGCCGCCAGCCCCACGTTCGTGCTCGCGGTGAAGTAGAGATATTTCCCGCTGCGGTCGAACTGCGGGTAGAGCGCGTCGGTCATGGCGTCGGTGATCTGCGTCGCCTTTCCATCGGCGAGTGAATCGACGTAGACCGCGTGGAGCTGGCTGGGGAGGAGTTTGGTGTACGTCAGCCAGCGGCTGTCGGCCGACCAGGCGGCATCGAACTCGCGCCGCGGCGAGTCGTAGAGGTCGGTGTCGACCAGGACCGGCTTCGGATGGTCGAGGTCGACGTACCAGAGATTCAGCCGTTTGTCGCTGTAGGCGATCTTCTTGCTGTCGGGCGACCAAACCAGATCGTAGAAGAACGACGGCGGCGTGCCGAGATCGATCACCCGCGTCTCGCCGAGGCCCGTCTGGTTGCGCAGATGCAGTGCGTACTCGCCCGACGCATCGGAGAAGTACGCGATCCATTTGCCATCGGGCGACCACGACGGACTCCGCTCCTCCGCTCCGGAGGTATTCGTCAGATTGCGGACGTCGCCCTTCTTCGCCGGGACGGTGAGGATCTCGCCGCGGGCCTCGAATACCGCGCGCTGGCCGGTGGGAGAGATATCGGCACCGAGGATGTCGTCGCCGACCTCCTCGAAGTGCGGGTCGGCCTGCGGCAGGTCGGCGGCCACTGTCACAGCGACGGGGCGCGTCCTGCCGGTAGCCGGATCGAACAGATGCAGCGCGCCGAACTGGGAGTAGACGATCATTCCGCCGCCGGCGGAAGCTGACGAGAAATCGACGCCCTCATTCGGAACGGCGACCGTGACCTTCCGCGTCGGAATATCGTAGGCGTAGAGGGCCATCGATCCGGCGCGGTCCGAAAGGAAGTAGATCTTGTCGCCGACCCACATCGGATCTCCGTCGTTGGAATTGTTCTCCTGCGGGATCTTCACGATGCTGGAGTCGGCGAGATCGGCGATCCAGATCATGCGCGTCTGCCCGCCGCGGTATCCCTTCCAGGCCGGCTCCCACTGGAAGTTCGGCTGAATGGCGACGTGAGTGCCGTCGGGCGAATAGGACGCCTGCTGCACGCGCGACAGCGGGACCTCGGCCGGGAATCCGCCGCCGACCGGGACGCGGAACATCTGCTGTGGATCGTTCGTGCGATTCCGCGGAGAGCGGAAGACGACGTCCTTGCCGTCGGGCGTCCAGCCGAGGACCACGTCCGCTCCCGGATGCCAGGTCAGGCGCTGCGGCTGCCCGCCGGCCGAGGGGACGACGTACACGTCGACGTTGCCGTCGTAGTCACCGCTGTAAGCCACCATCGATCCGTCGGGAGAGAATGCGGGATTGCTCTCTCGCGCGGTGCCGGCGACGAGCCGCCGCGCCTCACCGCCGTCGCGGCCGACGATCCAGATCTGCCCCGCCCATGCGAAGGCGATCTGGGTCCGGCTGACGGTCGGATCCTGCAACAACAGAGGACGTGCTGGAGCGGCGGAAATGGGAATGGAGAACATCGAAACGGCGGCGAGCGCGACGAGAAGACGGCGCATGCGGAAGAACTCCTCCTTTGAGATGTGCGATTGCGGACGCGGCGCTGAGTATATCGCCCGCGGCGATCAATGTTCAGCGCGAATGCGGACGGCCAGCAGCGTGATGTCGTCCGCCTGCGCGCGCGTTCCGCGGAACACGGCCGCCGACGCGGCGATGTGGTCGATGACGCCCCGCGCCGTCAGCGCCCGGACCGCTTCGCGAAACGCGGCCACGACGCCGTCGTAGCCGAGCGGAGATCCGGCGGGATCGTGCAGCTCCGCGAGCCCGTCGCTGGCGAACAGCAGCGTGTCACCCGGTGCGAGTCTCGACTGCATTTCGGTGTACTTCAACTGGAGCCGGCTCCCGAGCGGGAGTCCGCCGGCCCCGAGCTCCGTGATCGAGCCGGAGGCCGGGCGATGGATCAGCACCGGCGGCATCGCGGCGGAGGCGATGGCCACCTCCCGCGGCGAGATGCGCGCCAGGGCCAGACACATCCGCAGGGCCGGCAGTTGCATGGCCGTCAGCACGCGATTGCATTCCCCGAGCAGCGCCCCCGGCGCGCCGTGCGGCGGGAGCGATTCGAACAGCGCCTTCGCGGCCGTCACGACGATGCCGGACGCCAGCCCGTGTCCCGTCGCGTCTCCGAAGCCGACGAGCAGCGCGTCGTTGTCACCCGAACGCACGTCGTAGTAGTCGCCGCCGACTTCCGCGGCAGTCTGCGTCATCGCCGCGATGTCCATCCCCGCGGGGCACGGCAGTTCCTTCGGCAGCAGCGAGAGCTGCAGCGAGCGCGCCTGCGCCAGCTCCCGCGTCTTGCGCTCGTTATCCGCCTCGACAATGCGTGCGCGCCCCATCCGCCGCGCCAGATGGAGCGACATGCCGGCCGCCGACGCGACGATCCCCAGCAGATAGATCTCGCGGACTCCCTCGATCGGCTGGAGCATCCCGAAATCGACGAAGATCTGAATCACGACCATCAGGCAGAAGATCGTGAAGCTGCCGAGGAAGATCCCGGCAGGCTCGGGCCGGATCAGGCTCTTGCCGGCCTCCAGCCTGAGGACCTCCACCAGCATGCCGACGAAGAACGTCGACCAGATGATGTTCGTGACACCTGGAAACGCGTACGACGCGGCGACCGCCGCGATTCCCGCGATCACCGACACTTTCCACGTACGCGGATAGGGATAGGTCCGGACGGCGTAGTACGTCAGAAGTCCGAAGAGGATGGCCAGCGGCGGTCCCGCCGGCCCGACGGCATTGACGAACGATTCGGTGAAACCGCGCGGCAGAAACGCCGGACCGATGTCGTGGAGCAGCACGATGGTGAAGGCGATCATCTCCGCCGCATAGAAGAGGTTCTCTCTGGCCCGTGGATCGAAGCCGAACAGCGCGAAGTGCAGCAGCGCCAGGAAGAGCGGGAGGGCGATGATCGCTCCCTGAACGGCCACCACCCACGATCCGAGGTGCGACACCTGTCCCTGCAGCGCGAGCAGCCACGGGATCTCGACCGGCGCAGTTCCCGGCTCCCGCATCGTCACCAGAAACCCGATCTCCGTGACTTGGGGAGCGCCGCGCGGATAGAAATAGTGGAGGGCCAGGAGATGGTCGGAGCCGGTGAAGCGGACGATCGAGGCGTCGCGGTGGTCGTACGGAACGTCGGGCGCGGCGGCACGGCGCGAGCTGACGGCGAGCTGGCCGTCGACGTAGAGATCGCCCACTCCCGGCGCGGCGAGCTCGACGGCAATCGGACGGTCCTGCATCGAGGCATCCAGGACCAGATGCCGCCGGAACCATCCTTCGCCGGGCCATTCGCCGTGCAGATCGGACGAGCGGATCCGCGGATCGACGATCTGCCAGTGGCCGTCGTCGTACCGCGGAGATTCGTACCCTTCTCCGTCACCGGGTGCGTATCGCCACGGCAGCGTGAACTCGATCGAGCCGCCGGCAGTCCGCAGCGGGGCGGCTGTGAGATACGCGCGCGCCGGCTCCTGCGCGAGGATCGGGAGCGCGCAAGCGGCGAAGGCGCACGCCAGGAAGGCACGGCGGAGGCGCATCAGGCCGGGATCTTCTCCACCACGACGGCCGTACCGTAGCAGAGCACCTCGGTCGCCGAACCTTTGCTGACGACTTCCGAGGCATCGTAGTGCGCGCCGACGATGGCGTTCGCCCCCATCTGCTGCGCGTGCTGCAGCAGCAGATCGTAGGCCTGCTGCCTCGCCTGCTCGCACATCTCCGTGTAGGCGCCGATGCTGCC
>DATFUW010000682.1:0-11340 GCA_035260605.1 Thermoanaerobaculia bacterium
GCCCGTTCGAACGCCGCGATCGGCGTCCTGCCGAACCCGATGTCGAGGAACGAGAAATCGCACGACAGCAGCACGGGAATCAGCACCACGTCGTCGAACGTGAAGCGCGGCCGCAGGTCGCGCAGAAAGAGGACCGCAACCGCCACGAGCCCGTGCAGCGCGACGTGGCGCACGTTCCCATAGACCATCAGCGGCAGCGGCGCAGAGAGCGTGGCCGCGACGTAGCCGATGGTGGCCCAGCGCACTCCCGCGAGCCGCCGCGCGGCGAACGTGCCGGCGATGGCGAAGAGAAATGCGAACAGGACGACGAGGCCGAACTGCAGAATCGGGCCGTTCGGCGAGAGTCCCGCTGCCGGCAGCGCGCCAGGAAGCTCGCCGGACGCGGCCCGCCGCTGCAGCATCGGCGCGAGAGAGACGGCCAGCGCGCCGCCGAAGACCGCGCTCCCAGCCCGGACCATCCAAACACCCGCGGTCGGGCGGTCAGACGACATAGGCCACGCCGAAACCGATCTGCGCCGCCATCATCATCAGATACATATGGCGCCACGACGGGTGATTCTCGGTCGCGGTCAGCTCATCGGGATTGCGGACGATGAGCCAGAGCGTGTAGCCACCCCAGACCACGAGGAGTGCGCCGAGGACCACGAGCGCCATACGGTTTCCGGTGAGGACGCCAAGCCAGGCGCCGATGGGCATCAGGACCCACGGAATGACGAAGAACGGCGCGATGACGTAGGCCGCCTTGCGCACGCCGAGAGCGATCGGAAGGGTGCGCACGCCGCCGGCGCGGTCGCCTTTGATGTCCGAGAAGTCCTTGGTCGAAGCCGCGCCGAGCAGGAAAAGCATGAAGATGGATCCGATGAACCACGGCTCGAGCGTCGTGGCGCGCGCCACCATCGTCCAGCCGGCGACCTTGAGCAGACAGCCGCGCGGAATGGCGATGGTCACGTTCGCCCCGATGGGATGCGCCTTGGTCCGACCGAACGCCGGAACGGAGTAGATGAACGTGGAGACGAAGGCGGCGAAGTAGATGAAGAAGCATTCGTGCTGCGCGATCGGCGCGGTGAACTTCGCCGGCCACGTCGTGTAGGGATACGGCACGACGAACCACGTCGGCGCGAGGCCGGCGGCGAACATGATCCAGGTGAAGATCCACGCCCGGTGCACGGTGACCTCACCCGCCGGGAGGGGACGCTTCGGCTTGTTGATGCGGTCGATCTCCAGGTCGTAGATCTGGTTCAGCGTGTTGTTCGCGGCGTTCAGGAATGCGGCGCAGACCGATCCCAGGACCACGGTCAGCACGACCGAGGCCGTGACCGCGCGGGTGGGATCGGGATTGTGCGCCGAGCCCCACGCGCAGACCGCACCGGAGACGATGCCCAGCAGCGGCGGCATGAGGGTGAACGGACGCGCGAGCGTGACGTAGTGCTTCAGAACGGCCATAGTGTAGGGCACGCGGGCGCGGGGTTTTCCGCGGGAACGGGCGCCGGACCGCGGAATGCGCTTTCCGGCCGCGGCGTTCCCCCCGGCAGGGTGCGCCTGCTACGATGCCCGTGGCGCGCCGAGTTCGCTGCCGGACCCATCCATGTCGCGACGCCCTTCATTCGAAGAAAACACGAACGCGGAAGACGACCTCGGGTCGTCGGAACCGAGGAGTATGAATCACGAACGCAAAATCGCGTTGTTCATCGATTTCGAGAACATCGCCATCGGCGTCGCGGACGCCAAGTACAAGAAATTCGAAGTCAGTCTGCTGCTGGAGCGCCTGCTGGAGAAGGGAAAGATCGTCGTCAAGCGCGCCTACTGCGACTGGGACAAGTTCCCCGATCTGAAACGCGAGCTGCACGAAGCGGCCATCGAGCTGATCGAGATCCCCGGCCGGGCCTATTCCGGGAAGAACTCCGCCGACATCCGCATGGCGGTCGACGCCATGGACATGTCGTACTCCAAGGAACACATCGACCTCTTCGTCATCGCCTCGGGCGATTCCGATTTCTCGCCGCTGGTCTCCAAGCTCAAGGAGAACGACAAATACGTGATCGGCGTCGGCGTGAAGAACTCGTCGAGCGATCTGCTGATCGACAACTGCGACGAGTTCATCTTCTACGAGGACCTGGTGCGCGGCACGCAGAAAGCGCCGAGCGTCAGCTTCAAGGACAAGAAGCAGGCCGAGGTCTTCAAGCTGATGATCGACTCCATCAAGGCGCTGATGCGCGAGAACAAGGAGATCCTCTGGGGGTCGATGGTCAAGCAGACCATGCAGCGCAAGAAGCCGACCTTCAATGAGGAGTACTACGGCTACGACACCTTCAGCGACCTTCTAGAAGACGCGCAGAAGAACAATCTGATCCGCATCAAGAAGGACGTGAAGTCGGGCTCGTACGTGATCACCGGCTTCGCCCAGCCGGCGGCATAGTCGTCGTGAAGGGCCTCTTCGACGCGCCAACCGCGGACGAGATCAGGAGCCGGATCGCGCGCCTGGCGCCGGACAGTCCGCGGCAATGGGGCACCATGAATCCTGCGCAGATGGTGGCGCATTGCGCCGAGTTCATGCGCATCGCGACCGGCGAGATTCATCCGCCGCGCATGTTGCTCGGACGCCTCATCGGACCGATTGTCCGGCGCGTGGCGCTTCGCGACGAGCGGCCGTCTCCTCGCAACATGCCAACGGTGCCGGGGTTTGCGATTGCCGACGAACGGGAGTTCAGCAGCGAGCGCAATCGCCTCGCGATGCTCGTCGACCGCTTCGTCAGCGGCGGCGCAAACGCGTGCACGACGACACCACACAGCTTCTTCGGCCGGCTGACGCCGGAGCAGTGGTCGGCGCTCATGTACAAGCATCTCGATCATCACCTGCGGCAGTTCGGCGCGTGATGGACGCCATCGCGATCTTTCGTCAGGACTTTCCGACGCTGGTCGTGGCGATCGCAATCTGCACGGCCGGCCTCGCTCTGTTCGCGTTCTCGCTGTTAGGCCGCCGCATCTCCAACATCGATCTCTCCCTTGCCGGCGCGTTCGCCATGACGTACGGCTTCCGCCTGATCATGCGAACGCAGGCCATCGCGCTGCTGGCCGGTAATCCGGCGTGGCTGCCGTACCTCAGCTCGGCGATGCAGTACGTCGTGCCGGTTCCGGCCGCGGTTCTGTTCGAGCGCTTCTTCGGCGAGCGCCTCCGCTGGCTCAACCGGATCGCCGCGGTCGCATTCATTGCCGTCGCGCTGATCGCGATCCCGACCGAGATCGTCCGGCGTGAGCCATTCGCGTTCTCGGCGATTGAAGACGTGATCGTGACCTGCAGCATGATCCTCTACTTCGCCAACATCATTTTGTTCGCTCCGGGCGATTCGAAGGACCGGCGCATCCTTCGCGCCGGCACCGCGGTCTTCGGCGTCTATGTGCTGAACGAACACTTTCGTTTCACGCATCTGCCGTTCGGCGTCAGCTCCGAAGCCTTCGGGTTTCTGATCTTCATCGGCACGGTCGTGGCGACGCTCGTGCGCCACGCGATCCGCACGCAGGTACGTGTTGCGGAAGTGGATGGCGAGCTCGCGGCGGCGAGGCAGATCCAGATGTCGATCCTTCCGAAGACGCCGCCGAAGATCCGCGGACTCGATTTGAGCGCGGTGTACGCGCCCGCATCGGAAGTGGCGGGCGATTTCTACGATTTCCTGCCTCTCGGCGAGGACGGCGTCGGCATTCTCATTGCCGACGTGTCCGGCCACGGCGTACCGGCAGCACTCGTCGCATCGATGCTCAAGGCCGCGCTCGCGAGCCATGTCGAACTCGCGAACGAGCCGGCGCGGCTGCTTCATGGGCTCAATCGCTTTTTCTGCGGCAAGCTCGAACGGCAGTTCATCACGGCGTCCTATTTGTCGATCGACGCGGCAACGGGCGCGCTGAAGATCGCGAGCGCCGGCCATCCCCCGCCCGTGATCGTTCGCGCGGACCGCTCGATCGAAGAGCTCACGGCGGACGGAGTGCTGCTTGGCCGCTTTGCCGGCGCCCGTTATTGCCAGTCCTCGGCGCTCCTTCGCGCCGGCGACGCCGTCGTGCTCTACACCGACGGCGTGACCGAGGCGCTGAATGCCAAGGGTGAGATGTGGGGCGAAGCCCGATTCCATGAATCGCTCGCCGCCGGTGCCAGCGTTCAGCAGGTTCTCGGCGCGCTCAATTCGTGGAGCCGCACATTGCAGGATGACGTCACGCTCGTCGTGGCGAAGTGCGTACAATCCTGAGCGCTTGTCGCCGCTCGAAAACCGCTCCCACTACCCCGTCGTCATCATCGGTACGGGCATCGCCGGGCTGACCACCGCCTTCTGCCTGGCCGAGGCGGGGATCGAGGCCCTGCTGGTAACCAAGGCGGCGGACCCGAAGGACTGCAACACGTTCTGGGCCCAGGGCGGAATCATCTACCAGGCGCCGAACGATTCGCCCGGAAGGCTGGTCGAGGACATCCTCCGCGCGGGGGCGGGGCTGTCCAACGTAGAGGCGGTCCGGTTTCTGGCGGCCGAAGGGCCGCGCGTGGTCCGCACGCTGCTGCTCGAAGAGATGAACGTCCCCTTCTCCACCAGCGAGGAGGGGGAGCTCGACCTGACGCAGGAAGGGGCGCACTCGCTGCCGCGCATCATCCACGCCGGCGACGCGACGGGGCGGGCGATCGAAAACTCGCTGCTGAACCGCGTCAAGAGCGAGCCGCGGATCACGCTGGCCACGGAGATGACGGCCATCGACCTGCTGACGACCCAGCACCATCCGGCCGACATCCAGGTGCGCTATCGGCTGGACAACGAATGCGCCGGCGTCTATCTGCTCGACAACCGGAAGAACGACGTGCTCACGATCTTCTCCGACTACACGGTGCTGGCCACGGGCGGCGTGGGGCAGATCTACCTGCACACCACGAACACCCGGAACGCGATCGGCGACGGTGTGGTGATGGCGCGGCGCGCGGGGGCGCGGATCATGAACGCCGAGTACGTGCAGTTCCATCCGACGGCGCTGGCCGACGGAAAGGCGAATCACTTCCTCATCTCCGAGGCGTTGCGCGGCGAAGGGGCGCGCCTGCGGAACCGGCGCGGCGAGTACTTCATGGAGAAATACTCGCCGCTCAAGGATCTCGCACCGCGCGACGTCGTGGCCCGGGCGATCGTCGAGGAGATGACGGCCAACAAGGAGGAGTTCGTCGAACTCGATCTGGCGAATTTCTACGAGGGACAGCAGCCGATCGCCGAGCGTTTCCCGAACATCCGCAAGGCCTGCGCGGAGATCGGCGTGGACATCGAACGCGACCCGATCCCGGTCGTCCCCGCGGCGCACTACTTCTGCGGCGGCATCCTGGCCGACGAGGCGGGGCGGACGACGCTGTCGCGCCTCTTCGCCATCGGGGAGACGTCGTGCACCGGCGTGCACGGCGGAAACCGGCTCGCGTCGACCTCGCTGCTCGAAGGGCTGACGTGGGGATACTTCGCGGCGCAGTCGATCCGCTCGGACTTCCGCGCGCTGCCGTCCGCGCTCGTGCAGTCCATCCCCGACTGGAAACCGCCGGGCGCCATGAACATGGAAGACCCCGCGCTGATCCTGCAGGACTGGACAACGATCCGGAACACGATGTGGAACTACGTGGGGATCGTGCGCACCTACGAACGGCTGAAGCGCGCCGTGGCCGACATGCGCGAGCTCGGGAACCGTCTCACCAAGTTCTATCACGAGTCGACGATCAGCAGATCGATCGTCGAGCTCTTTCATGGACAGCAGATGGCGGAGATCGTCGCCGGCGCCGCGCTGCGCAATCCCGTTTCGCACGGCGCGCACTTCCGGCGCGACTGAGATCGGCGGAAGCCGGAGTGCGATCTCAGCGGCTCTTCGCGAGCGGCGGCTCCACGCTTCCGTACTCGGAACCGAACGGTAGCTCGTTCCCGTGCTGCCGCCGACGTCGATGTCCTCGCGCAACAGGAGGGGCCCGTTCCGCATGACGGGCAAGCCGAACGACAACCGGGTTTCATCCAGCCGGAGAGGGGGCGGCCACGGCGCGGACCGCATTGACTGCCATTCGCAGGTCGGGGGCCGGAAGGCGTCGCGTTACTTCACGCCCGACCGCAGTTCCTGAATGTGTGCGGCTTTGATCATGTCACGATCCGTATACGGGATCGCGGGCAGGCCGAGTGCGGGACGCGCGGCATCGAGATTCGACCGCAACTCCGTGATGTGGATGGCCTTCATGAGGACTCCCGGCGTCAACGCATCGGTGCAAGAGGCCGAAGCCAGCCCGCCGCGGCGCGAACCGCGTTGACCGCTGTTCGCAGCTCTGTCAGATGCACCGCTTTGATGATCGTCGAACCCGGACAATGGGATCATCGGTAAAGAGGATCGTCGTCGCCAGGTCCCTGATGCTCTGCGGCCCGATGTTCGCACCGTCAGTGGCCTGAACGAAGTAAACGTATGTCGTGTCCGGCGTCAGCGATGAATTCGTGAAGTTGTTCGTGCTCGGAGATCCCACCAGGACAAAGGTCCATTGTTGGAACTGCCATAGACCTGATAGCTGGTCGCGCCGAGTACCGCGTCCCAGGTGAGGCCGACCTGAGATTTTGAAGTGGCGGTGGCCACGAAGTTCGGCGGTGCGATGATGATCGTTGTCGGATCGCTCGCCATGTTGTCCGCGGTGTAGGTTTCGCCTCCGCCCAAGACGCTGGTATTGACCAGGCTCGCCGGAGAGTTGCTGCTCACGTTCACTGTCAGCGTGATCACCGGGTAACTCGCCGCTGCAGCCAGCGCGTCGTTTCGCGTGCAGCTCAGCGCACCGAGATTACAGGTCCATCCTGCCCCGGCCATTGCCGTCGCTGCCAGCCCCGTGGGTAGCGTGTCGGACGCGTTGACGGCCGCGTTCGTGGCCACTCCTCCGCCGCTTCCCACCGTGATCGAGTAAGTCCTCCCTATCTGTCCCTGGGCGAAGTTGCCGACGCTCCCAGCAGGATCGAGACGTCGTTGGAACCGTCTTTGGCGATCGCCAGGTCAGCCTTCCCGTCGCCGTCGAAGTCACCGATGGCGACCGAGACAGGAACGGTCCCGGCGCCGTAGGGCACCGCCGCCGCGAAGGTGCCGTTGCCGTTGTCCAGCAGGATCGAGACGCCGCTCGTGTTGAGGTTGGCATCCGCCAGGTCGGCCTTCCCGTCGCCATTGAAGTCGCCGATTGCAACCGAGTACGGACCGCCTCCCACGGCGTAGTTCACCGCTGTCGCGAAATCGGGGCATGTCGCCCAACCCACCCTCGGCATGACAACAACGGCAAGCGTGACCGCGAGAATCGCAATCCGAAGCCAAGGGCTTGAACGGCAGCTAACCGGACATTTGCAACTCTCAGAACGACGGCGCGCCCAGTTCTGGCGCCCCACCGTGCCTAGCTTGTTTGGATTGATATCCACTTGTTTGGATTGGTATTCAACGAATCACATGCGTCCGAATGAGTTGCGTCAAACTGTGGTCGGAAGATGCCGAGCGAAACGGCAGACACTCGTCCGAAAAGTCGAGGGCTACCTTCTGCAGCCTGAGATCGCGGTCCGCGTTCTCACCGGCCTGGCGCTGCCAGCCGGGGAGCCGCCCGCCCGGGTCGATCGGTGACGCGGTGGGCAGTCCTTGCGGGTAGACGACGATCGCCTCCGGCCACTCGTCCCGAAAGTGGATGCGCTGCGCCGCGGCGCGTGCGTTTCCACCATGTCCGTGAAAAAAGACGAGCAGGGGCGGATGCACGGACAATGGACGGGCCGAACACGAGAGCCTGGCGGTCGACCCCGTCGACCCTCCAGTGCATCGTCGACGGGCCTCCGGCCGTGGCCGCCGTGGCACAGGCGAATACGAGCCATGCAACGCGTTTCATCAGAACAAGGGTTTTTGCGAGCGCGTGGCGCCCGGTTTGTAGCCGAGGTGATCGTAGGCCAGACTGCTGGCGATGCGGCCACGCGGCGTGCGCTGCAGAAAGCCGATCTGGATCAGGTACGGCTCGTAGAGATCCTCGATCGTGCCACGGTCCTCACCGATGGATGAGGCCAGCGCGTTGAGCCCCGCGGGGCCGCCGCCGAAGCGTTCGATGATCGTCGTCAGCAGCTTGCGGTCGATCTCGTCGAGCCCGTAGCTGTCGACTTCCAGCATTTGCAGCGCCTCGCGGGCCACCGGCAAGTCGATCCGCCCCTCGTGCTTCACCTCCGCGTAGTCGCGCACGCGGCGCAGCAGGCGGTTGGCGATGCGCGGCGTACCGCGCGAGCGGCGCGCGATCTCGTCCGCGGCCTCCCCGGTGATGGGGATGGAGAGGATCTCCGCCGAGCGGCGCACGATGATCGTCAGCGACTCGGCGTCATAGAAATCGAGGCGGTGGACGATCCCAAAGCGCGCCCGGAGCGGCGAGGTCAGCAATCCGGCGCGCGTCGTGGCGCCGACGAGCGTGAAGCGCGGCAGCTCGACCTTCAGCGTGCGCGCCGCCGGCCCCTGCCCGATCACCACGTCGACGTAGAAATCCTCCATCGCCGAGTAGAGCACCTCCTCGACCGGCGCGCTGAGGCGGTGGATCTCGTCGATGAACAGCATGTCGCCCGGTTCGAGATTGGTGATGATGGCCACCAGATCGCCCGGCTTCTCCAGCGCGGGGCCCGACGTACTGCGCAGTGAGGCGTCCATCTCGTTGGCCAGGATGTTGGCCAGCGTGGTCTTGCCGAGTCCGGGAGGGCCGAAGAGCAGGACGTGATCGAGCGTTTCATGCCGCTTCCGCGCGGCGGCAATGGAGATCTCGAGGTTAGCCTTGACCTTCTGCTGGCCGATGTACTCGACGAGCCGCCTCGGACGGAGAGACAGCTCGGACTGCAACTCCTCTTCGAGCGGTTGCGCGCTCAGCACGCGGGGGTCCATGGATCTAGTTTATCCCGGGCCAAATCAAAGCGGATCCCGCGGCACCGCGCTCTCAAAGGTTCGCCACGCTAAAGCGAGGCTTCGGCGGCGACGGGAAACCGGGAAGCGTGCACCACGATCGGCAGCGACACGGTGATCATCGTCCCCGTCCCCGGCTTCGAAGCGACGTCGATGCGCCCGCCGTGCTCCTGCACGATGCGGTACGAAATCGCCATTCCCAGACCGGTCCCGGATGGAAAATTCGTGCGGAACGGCTGGAAGAGCCGGCGCTGATCGACCTCCGACATTCCCCGGCCGCTGTCGGCAAAGACGATCCGATACGTCTCCAGGTCCACCTCGGTGCTCACGCGGAGAACGCCGCCGAGCGGCATTGCCTGGACCGCGTTGCGCGCCAGGTTCCAGAAGACCTGGCGGATCTGGTCGGAGTCGCCGGCCACGGTGAACGACGGCGGCGCGATTTGCCGTTCGATCCGGTGATCGGGGCGCAGCTCGGGCGAGTTCGAGAGCAGGTCGAGCGTCTCCGAGAGACTCGCCGCCACGTCGAACTCCGTGGTGCGCTTCTCCTGCGGCCTGACGAATCGCAGGAACTCGGCGATCGACTTGTTCAGCCGATCCGACTCCTTGAGGATGATCGACATCAGGCGCTGCTCCTGGGGCGTGAGGGCATTGGACTTCTTGAGGACCTGCACCGACCCGGCGATCGCCGCCAGCGGATTACGGATCTCGTGCGCGATGCCGGCGGAGAGCTCACCGACCGCCGCCATGCGGTCCTTCAGCCGGAGCTCGGCCTCGAGTTTCTTCATCTCCGTGAGGTCCTGGAAGATGAGCGTGTATCCCGAGGCCTTCCCCTCGATCGTGTTCAGCGGAGTCAGGGCGTAGCCGATGCTCCATTCACCCTCCGGCGGGGGGAAGTTGTTCTTCTCCACGCGGACGATCGGCTCCGAGACGAGCGTCCGCTTCGCCTCGTCCCACTCCTCGGCCCGGAAAAAGCCGACCTCGGCGATGTGGCGCCCGATCGTCGCGCGCGGCTCGGTGTGCAGGATGGAGCATCCGGCCGGGTTGATGAACGAGACGGCTCCCTCGGGTGAGAGGGTGATCAGCCCCGAGGGGATCGACTCCACGACGTTCTGATTGAGCGCGCGCATCGCCGCGAGGTTCTGCCGGTTGGCGTCGAGCTCCTGCGAGGTCTTCTGGAGTTTCTCCGACAGATACGACGTCAGCAGCGCGGTGGCGTAGAACCCGGCGAAGTTCGTGGCCACGTTGAGGTAGAGCCGCGACGTCGTCCACATCGTGGGGACGATCCATGACTGCTCGGGGAGCGGAATGAGGCCGTAGAGAATGAGGTCGCCGAGCGCGCCGTACAGGATCACGGCTCCGCTCGCGGCGAAGAGCCCTCCGCGGCGGTAGAGCAGCATCGAAGCCGTGATGATCGAGACCAGATAGAGGAAGGAGAACGGCGAGTCGAGGCCGCCGGTGAAGTAGACCAGCAGGGTCTCCACCACCAGGTCGCCCGAGACCTGGATCGCCAGGTTAATCTTGCGGGAGCGAATGACCTGGCCGACGCCGATGTAGAGCAGCGTCAGGCCGTAGGTCACCCCCGCGGTCGAGTAGAGATAGTTGATGGGGAGGATTTCTTTGACGGTGTACTGAATGATCAACGCGCCGAGGAGCAGCGTCGTGACGACCACGACGCGGACGGCGATGAGCATTCGGGCGTCGCTGGGCATGGCAGGCGCCGGGCGCCAGGGGTCAGGCGGGCCGGGCGCCGGGGATCGGACACCCGACACCCGGCGCCTGAGACCTGTTTCTCATCCGATCTGTCCGATCAGGGTGAACATCGGCATGTACATGGCGATGACGATGCCGCCGATGGCCACGCCGAGGAAGGCGATGAGCACCGGCTCGAGGAGTTTCATCAGGCCGGCGACGGCGACGTCGACTTCGTCCTCGTAGAAGTCGGCGATCTTCGAGAGCATGATGTCGAGGGCGCCGGTCTGTTCGCCGACGGCGATCATTTGCACGACCATCGACGGAAACACGTCGGTGTCACCCAGCGGCTCGCTGATGGTCTTGCCTTCCTCGACCGACTTGCGCGTGGCCATGATGGCATCCTCGACGATCGAGTTGCCCGCGGTGCGCGCGGTGATCTGCAGTCCATCGAGGATGGGGACGCCCGAGGACGTCAGGGTCGACAGCGTGCGGCAGAAGCGGGCCACGGCGATCTTGCGCAGCAGCATGCCGAGGATCGGCGTCTTCAGCAGCAGTCCGTCGATGACGCGCTTGCCTTTGTGGGTCTCGTGGTAGCGGCGGACGGCGTACGTTCCGCCGGCGATCAGGCCGCCGATGAGCCACCAGTAGTCGGCGATGAAGTGCGACAGGGCGATGACGATGACCGTCGGCATCGGAAGAGTGGCGCCGAGGCCCTTGAAGAGTGCGGCGAACACCGGG
>DATFUW010000683.1:0-5188 GCA_035260605.1 Thermoanaerobaculia bacterium
TCGGGCACATGACCTATCTGTCGGCGCAGGCGCTGCAGACGAAGTTCGGCAGGCGACGCCGCGGGTCGACCCGGCAGTTCGAGATCGATTCGTATTTCGAATATCAGGGGCAGAAGTTCGCGCGTCAGTACGACGCGAACTCCTACATCCGCGTCCAGTCGGCGATGGACGAGATGGATCTCGGCGAGCAGTTCGGTTCGCTCGACGCCGCCTTCGCCGGCTGGCGCGGGCAGTCACTCCTCGTCTCGTTCGACACGGACTGGCTCTTCCCCGTCTCCGAAGTCGAGCGCGTGGAGCAGGCGATGAAGGTCAACCGCACATCCGTCCGACACGAGCGGATCTCGTCGGCGAACGGACACGACACCTTTCTGATCAATTACGATCTGATCACGCCGGCGGTGAAGGAGTTCCTGGGAGAGGATGAACGATGAATGATCATCGATCATCGTTCATGGTTCGACAGGGGTGGCCAGTGGCGCCCGATACCCGCACTCCGAGTTGTTGCACACTTCCAGGTCGCCCTCCCGCTTCGTGTGTTTCTCCAGCAGGAACGGCGCGCCGCATTTCGGGCACGGCCGCGGGACGGGACGGGCATTGAGAGCGAACTCGCACTTCGGGTAGCGATTGCACGAGTAGAAGATTCCGCGGCGTGAATGGCGCTCCACGATCTCCCCCTCGCCGCACTGCGGGCATTTGACGCCGGTGGGCTTGGGCGGAGTGCGTGTGCCGCCGCCGATCTTGCGGATGTTGCGGCACTCGGGATAGCCGGAGCAGCTGTAGAACGGGCCGTATCGGCCGCTCTTGAGCACCATTTCCTTGCCGCAAAGCTCGCAGGGAGGCTGCGGCTCGTTGGGAATGTTCGCCTTGAGCAGGCGCGGGTCTTTGGTATTGCGGCACTCGGGATACCCGGTGCATGCGAAGAACTGCCCGAAACGCGAGCGTTTCAGCGTCATCGGCTTGCCGCACTTCTCGCAGATGATCGTCTCGTCGCCGGCTTCGGCGGCGTCACCCTTGGCGATCTCCTTCGTGGTCTTACACTCCGGGTAGTTCGAGCAGGCCATGAACTCGCCGAAACGCCCGAACTTGATGACCATCGGCGCGCCGCAGTTCTCGCAGACCTCGTCGGTGGCGATCCCTTCGCCCTTGACCTGGGTCATCTCTTTTTCCGCGCGCTTCAGGGCCTTGTTGAACTTGCCGCTGAAGTCGCGCATGGCATCGGTCCACTCCAGGCGCCCTTCCTCGATCTCATCGAGCTCCTGCTCGAGCTTGGCGGTGTAGCTCTCGTCGATGATGTCGCCGAACGATTCCTTGAGCAGACGCGCGACCAGCATGCCGAGCTGTGTGGGGTGGAACTTTCCGTCGTGCTTGTAGGTGTAGTCACGCGCCTGGATCGTGGTGAGGATCTGGCCGTATGTCGATGGACGGCCGATCCCGTTCTCCTCCAGGGCCTTGACCAGCGTGGCCTCGGTGTAGCGCGGGGGGGGCTGCGTGAAATTCTGCTTGGTGTCGAGATCGAGCAGCTTCAAGGCGTCGCCCTCGGACAGCGAAGGCAGCGTACGCTCGTTCTCCGCCTTCTCCTCCTCGTCTTCGCCGGCAGCGTCGCGGAACACGGCGAGGAAGCCCGCGAATTTGAGCACCTCGCCCGAGGCGCGGAGGGTGTAGGCACCGTTCCTGATGTCGACGTCGGTGACGTCGAACAGCGCCGGCTTCATCTGCGAAGCGACGAACCGGTCCCAGATCAGGCGGTAGAGGTTGTACTCCTCGTGGGTGAGGAACTCCTTGATCGTCTCCGGGTCGAGTTCGAGCGAGGTCGGGCGGATGGCCTCGTGTGCCTCCTGAGCCTGCGCGGCCTTTTTCACGCGGTAGACGTTGGGTGTTTCAGGAACAATATCATCACCATATTTCGATGTGATATATCGTCGAACTTCAGTGAGGGCGTCGTCGCCGATGCGGACCGAATCGGTGCGCATGTAGGTGATCAGTCCGGCGAAGCCCAGCGTCCCGAGCTCCTTCCCCTCGTATAGCTTCTGGGCGATCTGCATGGTCCGTTTCACCGGATACTTGAACCGGTTGTACGCGGTGCGCTGCAGCGTCGAGGTGATGAAGGGCGGCGCGGCCGACTGCTTCCGCTCCTTGCGCGCGACGTTCTCCACGACGAACTCGCCGCCCCGGAGCGCCCCCTCGATCGTTCGCGCCTGCTCCTCGTTGGAAACCTCGGCCTTCTTCCCCTCGATCTTCGAGAGTTTGGCGATGAGGGGCGGCGGGTTGTGCGCCTCGAGCTTTGCCGCGAACGTCCAGTACTCCTGCGGAACGAAGTCTTTGATCTCCAGCTCGCGGTCGACGATCATCTTCAGCGCGACCGACTGCACGCGACCTGCGCTGAGCCCGCGGCGCACTTTGTCCCACAGCAGCGGCGACAGCTTGTATCCCACGAGCCGGTCGAGCACGCGCCGGGCCTGCTGCGCGTTGACCTTGTTCATGTCGATCTCGGTCGGCTGCTCGATGGCCTTCCGCACGGCGTTCCGGGTGATCTCGTGGAAGCGGATGCTGCGGACTTTCTTCGGGTCGCCACCGAGGAGGAACGCCACGTGCCAGCCGATGGCCTCTCCCTCGCGGTCGGGGTCGGAGGCGATGTAGATCGTGTCGGCGTTCTTCGCCGCCGCCTTCAACTCGCTGACGATCTTCTGCTTCCCTTCGAGAACCTCGTAGGTCGGCTCGAAGGTCTTCTCGTCCACGCCGAGCTCACTCTTGGGAAGGTCGCGGACGTGGCCCACGGACGCTTTGACGACGTAGTCCTTCCCGATGAACTTATTGATCGTCTTCGCTTTCGCGGGAGATTCGACGATGACGAGGTGCTTGGTCATTGCGGAAGGCCGGAAACTGACCGGCCGGTCGACAAAATTTCCAAAGGCGCCAGGTGTCGGGCGTCAGATTCTTCGTAACTCGTTGATTCTTATGGGCCTGATGCCGACTCGGGACGCCTACTCTTCTTCTTCCTCGTCCTCGGCGCCGGCGGCTTTGTACTTCTTGGTCTTGTTGTAGAGCGTCTTGTAGGAGATGCCGAGGATCTCGGCCGTCTTGCGCCGGTCGCCGTCGGTCATGTTGAGCGTCTCTTCGATGATGATGCGCTCGACCTCTTCCATCGGCTGGCCGAGCGGAATGTTGACGGCGTTCCTCGACCGGCGTTTCCCCTGGCCGAGCAGCTTGTCCGGGAGACATTCGACGGTGAGCGTATTGGTGCGCGCCATGATGAACGCGCGGTTGATGACGTTGCGCAGCTCCCGCACATTGCCGGGCCAGTCGTACTGCTGGAGGGCCTCGATGAAGTCGGGCTCGATGTTCTCGACCTTCTTCTCCTCGGTCTCGTTGAGCTTCTGCAGAAAGAAGTGCGCGAACAGCGGGATGTCCTCGAGCCGTTCGCGGAGCGGCGGGACCTCGATGGGAAAGACGTTGAGCCGATAGTAGAGGTCTTCGCGGAGCTTGCCGTCGGCAATGGCCTTCTGCGGATCGCGGTTCGACGCGGCGATGATGCGCGCGTCGATGTTGATCTCTTCGTTTCCGCCGACGCGCCGGAACCGCCCTTCCTCCAGGACACGCAGCAGCTTCACCTGGAGCTCGATCGGCATCTCCGTAATCTCGTCGAGGAACACGGTGCCGCCCTTGGCCAGCTCGAAATAGCCCTCGCGGCGCTTGATGGCGTTGGTGAAGGCCCCCTTCTCGTGGCCGAAGATCTCCGACTCGATCAGCGTCGGCGAGATTGCGCCGCAATTGAAGGCCACGAACGGCTTGACCCGGCGGCGGGAGAGCGAGTGGATCGTGTTGGCCACGACCTCCTTGCCCGACCCCGACTCGCCGACGATGAAGATGTTCGCGTCGGTGTTGGTGACCATCTCGATCTCTTCGAACAGCCGCTGCATCGACTTCGACTTGCCGACCAGGTGCCCCAGGGCGCCCATCTTCTGCAGCTGACGGCGGAGCTCGAGGATCTCCTGCTTCATCATCTGCTTGTCTTCCACTGTCTTGAGGACGACTTGCAGGCGCGGGAGATCGACCGGCTTGGTGACATAGTCTTCGGCGCCGACCTTCAGCGCCTTGACCGCGGAATCGACCGTGGCGTGCCCGGTCAGGATGATCACCGAGACATCCGGGAAGGTCTCCTTGATCCGGTGGAGCAGATCGAGGCCGCTGCCGTCGGGCAGCTTCAAGTCGACAATCGCCACGTCGGGGACGAGCTTCGAGACCGAGGCCCAGCCAGCCTTCACCGTGTCAGCGACCTCCGCCTCGTAGCCCCACTCTTCGACGATATCGGCCATTCCCGCGCTGGTCGCGCGGTCGTCATCAACGATTAGAACTCGTCTCATCGATCTCCTGAGGCACTGAGAAGCGAAGCGTCACATTATCACGTTCCTCGAAGGCCTTCAGCTCTCCGCCGTACGTCTCGACGATGAGCCGGGCGGTGGCCAGCGAGAGATCCGGCCTTCCCGAGGCATCCGTGTAGTAGAACTTGAAGAGCTTGCTCAATTCGACATCCGAATGCTGTGGCTGGCCGCGGACGGCCACATGAATGCATCCCTCCGCGCAATCGGTCGAGGCATCGCGTGCGTCGGATTTCAGAAAGCGAGCGGCACCTTCGAAGAACAGCTTCAGGCCGTGTCGCATTCTGATTTCGTGCACACGACAGCGGGCCGGGCCGTGGGATCGGAGCTGGATGCCGGCAGAGCCCGCCAGCTCTTCCGCCAGTGGTGCAAGGTCGATTGCCGCCGGCTCTCCCTCGTCCTTGGGCGGCGTGGAAAGGAGAAAGAAGGCATCGACGATGCTCGCCATCCGCCGCAGCTCGGTCTCGATTGCAGCAGCATACGCGGCCATCTTCTCGTCCTCCGCTCCGCCGGTGATCTTCGACAGACGGATGCGCAGCAGCTCGAGGTTCAGCACGGCGACGTTCAGCGGAGTCTTCAGATCGTGCGCCGTGTCGGCGCTGCGGAGAAAAATCGTGCGGGCAAAACGTTCGAGCCACGATTCCATGACACGCGGTCGCTTGTTCCCGTCGACTCTACGCCCGAACCGAAGGACGTGTGCGGCGGGGCTTACAGTCCTCGATGGACGTTGATCATGGCCACCGACTCCTCGAGCCGCCCTTCCACCAGCGCGAACTGGGGATCGTGCGAGGAGAGGTCGGCGAGCTCGCGCT
>DATFUW010000684.1:0-4709 GCA_035260605.1 Thermoanaerobaculia bacterium
GGGAGCGGCGGCGTCTGCCATCGTTGATTCACTTCCCTGACGTTCTGCGGCGCTGGAAGCAGTTCTGCCCCGGGCCGTTGAAGAAGACGTCCTGACTGGCAAACTGGAACTGGTTGCCGTTGATGTCCGTACCGACGGCGCGCAGCGTATGCAGCCCCTTCGGCGTGGAGTCGAGGTTCACGTTCACGCGCCACGACTGCACCGGTGTGGAAGAGGGGACGTCGAGGCGCGGCGGTCCGGTCATGTCGGCTGATCCGAGCGAGCCGCCGTCGAGGAAGACCTCGACGTTGGCGATCTTCGTCGCGCCGGTCACCCATCCGTGGACCTGCGCGCCGCCGCACGACAGCGCCGTGGTTCCGTTCCAGTCGATATGTCCGGCCATCGAGCCGCACGAGCCGTACTGCTGCAGGCCGCTGACTGCACCGATGACGTAGACGTTCGGCCCGATCGAGAGCGGGTTGTACTTCACCTCGTCGCCCTGGGTGTAGGAGACCTGCTCGTACTGCCGCGGGTCGGAGCCCTCGAACATCGGGACGGAGTAGTCGAAGACGTCGAAGGCGAAGGTGCGCGCCGGCTGAAGCGTCTGGGGATCGAGTTCGTCGACCATGGTGATGAGGCGCGAGCTCTGATCGTCGAACGTCGCCTGCGGATGGAACATGATCGGGTTGGCGCGCTCGGTCTGCAGTGTGGCCAGCGTATGGAGCGTCACCTCCGTGAGCGCGCCGGGAGCCGGTCCCGGCGGATTGATCGACAGCGTCAGGATCGCCCCCTGGTTGCCGACGGCGACGAGGCCCGCTCCGTTGCTGACGAGAAACGTTCCGGCAACGCCGTCGCTGCCGAGGAAAATGGGGAGCAGCGGATTGCTGATGTCGAAACTGCGTGTGCCGTTCTGCGCCGTCACGACGAGATAGCCGTAGTTGAAGGCCACGTCGTTGAAGCCGCCAAAGCCGAGGATGTTCGACGGGAGAGTATTGACGCGCATCGGCGAGGCCGGGTTGCTCACATCCCACAGATCAATGGTATTGATGCAGTTGGGCGTTGGACCGCCGACATAGCACGGATAATCGGTCGCCGGGAAGATGCCGGCCAGGATCGTGCCGTTCGACGCCATGCGCCGGTAGTGCACGTTGGCCGTGCGCGAGATCAGAGACGGGGCCGAGCCGCCGGCGCGGACGCCGCGCAGATCGTAGATCTCCAGGCCGGCGTCGCTGCTGATGTAGAGGAAGCCGCCGTTGAAGGCCACGCCCCCGTTCACTTCGCGCGCCCCAAGACTTCCGAGGAAGTCTTCGCGCGCGATCTGCAGGTCGCCGAGCGCCGTCACGGTGTAGGTGGTCAGCGTCTGGCCCCGCAGAACGAAAAACTGATTGCCGAAGCGGAAGGCGCCGTGCGGCGAAACGTCGAGGTCCGACGTCGCCGGATTCGAAGCCACCAGTTGCAGCGGGCAATCAGCCTGAAAGTGGCTGGCCATGGCCGCAGGAACAATCAGGGCCGTTACGGCCAGCAGAGTGAAAGCGATCCGTGAGAAAACGCGCATACATGCCTCCCAAAACACACCCTTGAACGCGCTCCGAGGAGCTCGATATGGATTCGCCTAAGGTCTTAACTATCTCGCAAAACGGCAGTTTTTTCAACTGATGGGGTTCCGGGAGGGGGTGGGCGGGCCCGCCGTGGCCTGCCAACTCGGGTATCATCGCCGTCGGAAACAACACCACTCGCTTCGATTGTTATCAGATCGATCATGCTCGACGGGCACGTGCTGGTTCTGAACAGGGTCTTTCAGGCGGTCCAGATCGCGTCCGTCCGCCGAGCCCTCGTCCTTTTCTACAAGGGGCACGTCCGGGCCGTCGACTCCGAGTACCGCACGTACGATTTCGAGAACTGGATGGACATCCCGGTCCAGCCGACCGACCACTACGTGCGCACTCCGAGCCGCAACATCCTGATTCCACACGTCGTACAGCTGCTCTCGTTCGACCGGCTGCCGCGGCAGGAGGTCAAGTTCTCGCGCGGAAACATCTATCTGCGCGACGGGAACCGCTGCCAGTACTGCGGCAGGAAGTTCTCCTCGTCGGAGCTGTCGCTCGATCACGTCGTGCCGATCTCGCGCGGGGGCAAGTCATCGTGGGAGAACGTCGTGTGCGCCTGCCTGCCGTGCAACGTGCGCAAGGGGAACAAGCTCCTCTGCGAGTGCCACATGCAGCTGATCCGGCAACCGCAGCGGCCGCGCTGGCATCCCCTGCACCGTCTCCAGGGACGCGCGTTTCCGGACATCTGGAAGAATTTCCTCGACGAAGCGTACTGGAACGCCGAACTGCGGTCGTGAACCGCGACTACTGCGGTTCCATCGCCAGGTCCTGCAGTTCCTCTCCCGGATTGACGAACTGATTGACGGCGATGCCGTACTGCTTTTCGTACAACGCGCGGTAACGGCCGGCGAGAGCCATCAGCTCGTCGTGAGTCCCGCGTTCGATGATCCGGCCGTCTTCCAGCACCACGATCTGGTCCGCCCTGCGGATGGTGGAGAGGCGGTGGGCGATGACGAACGTGGTGCGTCCCTTCATCAGAGCGTTGAGCCCATCCTGAATGAGGGCTTCGCTCTCGCTGTCGAGTGACGACGTCGCCTCGTCGAGGATGAGGATCCTTGGGTTGGCGACGATGGCCCGGGCGATGGCCACGCGCTGTTTCTGTCCGCCGGAGAGTTTCACGCCGCGCTCTCCGACCACCGTTTCGTAGCCGTCGGCGAACGCTTTGGCGAACTCGTCCACGTGCGCGATCGTCGCCGCCCAGAGCACCTGCTCGCGCGAGGCGTGGGGATTTCCGAGGCGGATGTTCTCGTAGATCGAATCGGCGAAGAGGAAGGAGTCCTGCGGCACGATGCCAATGTGCGCGCGGTATTCGGCGAGCCGCAGATCGCCGAGAATGCGGCCGTCGATCAGGATCTCGCCGCGTGTCGGCTGGTGGAACGAGGCGATGAGCGAGATCAGCGTGCTCTTTCCGGAGCCGGAGGGGCCGACGAGCGCGATCGAGGTTCCTGCAGCGGCGAGAAGGCTGACGCCCTGAGGACGGGAACGCCGGGCGAGTATTCGAACCAGACATCGCGCAGTTCGACCTTCCCGGTGATCTCGCCGGCCGACGGTTTCCCGGCATCGGCGGCGTCTTCGCGCGTCTCGCCAAGGATCTCGCGGATGCGCTCCAATCCGGCGAAGGCCTCCGACAGCTGCGTGCCGATGGAGACGATCTGCACGATCGGCCCGACGACCAGGGCGAGATAGAGGGTGAACGAGATCAGCCCGCCGACGGTCATCCGGCCGCCGATGACTTCGTGTCCTCCGATGATGAGCACCGCGACGCTGACCACCCCGACGAGGAAGGTGGTCAGCGCGCCCACTCCGGAGATCACCTTCATGGTGCCGATGACCAGCCGGAGCAGGGCGTGCGCGCTTCCGGCGAAGACCCGCTCCTCGTGTTTCTCGGCGGTGTACGCCTTGACGATGCGGATGCCGGAGAAGCCTTCGTTGAGACGTCCGGTGACCTGCGCGTTGACTTCGTTCCGCTGCTTGAAGATCGGCCGCACGGTCTTGAAGGCCCACACCAGGACCCCGCCGAAGATGAAGAAGGCCACGAAGACGATCGCCGCGAGGCGCGGGCTGAGATAGAAGAGGATCGCGGTGGCCACGACCGCGGTCACGACCCCGCCGAAAAGCTGCAGCAGGCCGGTGCCGACCAGGTTGCGGATTCCTTCGGCATCGTTCATCACGCGCGAGACGAGCACGCCCGTCTTGGTGTCGTCGAAAAAGCGCACCGGCAGGCGCTGAACGTGCTGCTGGATCCGTTTGCGCAGGTCGGTGATCGATTTCTGCGCCGCCATGCCGAGGAGCTGCGCGAGGGAGTAATCGGTGACGCCTGCGATCGCGGCGGCCGCGGCGGCCACCCCTCCGAGCTCCCACAACAGCCCGAAGTTGTGGTTCGGAATGACACGGTCGAAGAGGACTTTCGTCAGCCATGGGAGCACGAGGCCGGCAAGGCGATTGGCCAGCAGCAGGGGGATGCCAATCAGCAGCCGGCGGCGCGAACGCCAGATCAGGTCCCAGGCATCGCGCAGGAGGGCGCGCAAGCGCAGGCGGTCCATTTTTCCCTTCTTCGCGTCTTCCGCGGACATCCTCGTCACACTACCACTTGCGGCAAATGGATCGGAAATTGCTACCGATCCCCTGCATGACCCTGGTCAACTCACTGTGTGCGGAGATCAGCGTGTTCGAAGGCGTCGGAGAGCCGACCGGAGTGGTGGTGGAGCGCAGCGCGATTCGCGGCAAGAAGGGCCTGTGCAAGAGCATGCGCGATCTGGCCATCAAGTCCCGAGTCCTCGGCGACGGTTACTATTACCTCCCGGTCGAGCTCTGGCCGAAACCGAAAGGCAAAGTCGTGGTCCATAATCACGACTGGACGGTCATCGGATCGATCCCCCGCACATCGCGTTCGTCGAAGCGCCGCTCCAAAGCGGCACACGACCGGGCGTGAACGTCAAACTCTGGAGTGCGCGAATGAAACGTAGTCTCGCCGTGCTTGTCGCGATGCTTGTATCCATGCCGCTGCTCGCGCAGCAGGAGGAAGGGCCCGCGACGGCTCATGGAAAACAGGTCAACACCACTGGAAAAGGCTATTCCGCGGCCATCGTCATCGAGCCGTCGACCGGACAAGTGCTCTTCACG
>DATFUW010000685.1:0-2436 GCA_035260605.1 Thermoanaerobaculia bacterium
CTCTATTTCACCGGCAGCAAGGCACACAACATCGCCGTCCGGCGCATCGCACAGGCGCATGAGCTGAAGCTGAGCGAATACGGCCTCTTCCGCGGCCGAAAGATGATCGCCGGGAAGACGGAGAAGGAGATCTACGAGGCGCTGGGGCTTTCGTTCATCGCCCCGGAGCTCCGCGAGGACACCGGCGAGGTCGAGGCGGCGCGGGCGCATGAGCTTCCGCACCTCGTGGAGCCGGACGACCTCCGCGGCGATCTGCAGACGCAGACGAAAGCGAGCGACGGCGTCTGCTCGATCGAGGAGCTGGTCGAGGCGGCGCGGGCGCTCGGACTCGACTACATCGCCGTCACCGATCACACGCGCGACCTGGCGATGGCACGCGGGCTCGACGAGAAGCGGCTGCGGCAGCAGGCGCGGACCATCGCGGCCATGAATGCGAAACTGCGCGGCTTCAGGATCCTGAGCGGCGCCGAGGTGAACATCCGCCGCGACGGGACGCTGGACGTCGACGACGAGACGCTGGCCAAGCTCGACGTCGTCGGCGCGGCCGTGCACTCCTACTTCGATCTGTCGCGCGACGAGATGACCCGCCGCGTGATCCGGGCGATGGAGAACCCGAATGTCGACATCCTCTTCCACCCGACGGCGCGGCAGCTCGGAAAACGCGCGCCGGTCGACCTCGACATGGACGCCGTGATCGCGGCGGCGGTGCGGACCGGCACGGTCCTGGAGATCAACGCGCAGCCCGACCGGCTCGATCTGAGCGATGCGCTGATCCGCCGCGCGCGCGATGCCGGCGTGAAGCTGTGCATCGACTCCGACGCGCACAACACGGGCGACCTCCGCTTCCCGCGGGGGTTCGGCGTGCCGAACGCACGGCGCGGGTGCTCGGCCGCCACCGACATCATCAACACGCTGCCGGTCGAGTCGATGCTCGCGGCCCTCAAGCGGCGCCCGGCCCTTCGGCGGAAAGCTGCGTGATCGCGTGAACACACTGCAGGCCCGAAGGCGCATTGACGAGCTGACGAAAGAGATCAACGAGCACGATTCCCGCTACTACGTGCTCGACCGACCGTCCATCTCCGATGCGGCCTACGACGCGCTGCGACGCGAACTGCAGGAGCTCGAAGCGAAGCACCCCAGCCTCGTTCGTTCCGATTCCCCCAACCGCCGCGTCGGACCTCCGCGGGCGCGCGGCGCCGGCTTCGCCAAGGTGCGCCACCGCGTTCCGATGTTCAGCATCGACGCCATCTGGTCGTTCGAGGAGCTCGCTCGATTCGACCAGCGCATGCACAAGGCCGCCGGATCGCCGGAGTTCATCTGCGAACCGAAGTACGACGGGCTCTCCTGTTCGCTGACGTACGAAGACGGGCTGCTGACACGCGCGGCAACGCGCGGCGACGGCACGCGCGGTGAGGACGTGACGGCGAAAGTCCGTACGATCCGTTCCGTTCCGCTCCGCCTGAAGGGCGATCCGCCGCGGCTGATGGAAGTCCGCGGCGAGGTCGTCATCCCGAAGCGCGACTTCGCCCGGCTCAACGCGCAGCAGCGAAGGGAAGGCCTTCCGGAGTTTGCCAACCCACGCAACGCCGCGGCCGGATCGCTGCGCCAGCTCGATCCGAACGTCACTGCCTCCCGCCCGCTCCGCTTCTACACCTGGGGCCTCGGCACATGCCAGGGATGGTCCCCGGCGCGGCAGTCGAAACTGCTCGAAGGGCTGCAGGCCTTCGGCTTCCGCGTCGATTCGCACGTACGGCTCTGCCGCACGTCGAAGGAGATCCGTGCCTTCCACGACGCGGCAGTCCGCTTCCGCGAAAAGCTCCCGTTCGAGATCGACGGCATCGTGGTGAAGATCGACGACCTCGCATGGCACAAGCGGCTGGGGCAGACCGCCCACGCCCCCCGATGGGCCGTCGCCTGGAAGTTCGTCCCGCGCGACTCGACGACGACGGTGCGCGACATCATCGTGCAGGTCGGGCGCAGCGGCACCGTCACCCCGGTCGCCGTCTTCGATCCGATCACCATCAGCGGCGTGACCGTCGAGCGTGCCACGCTGCACAACGAAGCGTTCGTCCACGAGAAGGACGTCCGCGTCGGCGACACCGTGTTGGTCCAGCGCGCCGGCGACGTCATTCCGGAGATCGTCGCGTTGCTGAGCGAGCGGCGCAGCGGCAGGGAACGGAAGTTCCGCATGCCACGTGGCTGCCCGTCGTGCGGCGCTCCCCTGAAAAGAGACGGCGCCTACACCGTCTGCGACAACGCCTCCTGCCCTGCCCAGCTCCTCGGCCACGTCACGCACCTCGCCTCCCGTGAGGCGCTCGACATCCGCGGCCTGGGAAGCAAGGTGGCCCAGCAACTCATCGATGCACATCTGATCGACTCGCCCGCTTCGATCTTCTCGCTCGACACCGCGAGTCTGAAGAAACTCGACGGATGGCG
>DATFUW010000686.1:0-11722 GCA_035260605.1 Thermoanaerobaculia bacterium
GCCCGCGAGGCCGCGTGGCTCCTCGGCGCGACGCTCGTGCCGGTGCGCGGCGTCGCGGAAGCGTTGCGCGTCCTGCGCGGATTCGACGTGGTGGTCGACCTTTGCGAAGGCGTCCTCGGCAATCCGCGATTCGAAAAAAACTTCGCCCTGGCGCTGGAAATGCTCGGCATCGCACACACCTCCTGCGACCCGATCGCCGTCGCGCTTTGCACCGACAAGATTGCCGTGAAGCGCCTGTTGCGCGCCGCCGGTCTTCCGACGCCGCGCTCGTATGCCTCGCCCGCCGAAGCACCGCCGGGCACCTACATCGTGAAGCCGGCGTGGGAAGACGCCGGGATCGGCATCGAGCGGAGCGCGGTCGTCTCCACTGGCGCCGCGCTCGAGGAGCGCTGCGCGTTGATCGAGTCGCGTTTCCGTCAGCCGGCGCTGATCGAGGAGTTCGTCGCCGGACGCGAGTTCAACCAGGCGCTGTACTGCGGAACGCTGCTGCCGCCGGGCGAGATCGTTTTCGGCGAGGCGCTGCGGCCGGAGGAGCGGGTGGTGGGGTGGCGGGAGAAGTGGGACGAGGGATCGGCCGAGGACCGGGCCACGGTGAACGTGACGCCGGCGGAGATCGACGTTGCAACACGGGACGAGATCGGCCGTATCTGCTTGACTGCAAGCGAATTGCTCGGTCTGGACATGGCCGTCCGATTCGATCTGCGACAGTCGTCACATACCGGCGTGATGGATATCGTCGATATCAATCCCAACCCGGACTTAGGGTCTCACAGTGGTTTTCGGAAGGCACTCGATGCAGCCGGAATGTTATTTTCAGATTTCCTCAACACTCTTATCATTGCGGGCCACGCCCGCCTCCGCCGATGAAAATCCGCCCTGCAGGAAGACCGGACCGCGATCGGATTCACGAGATCCTGTTCGAGACCGGCAGATTCACGCCGGAAGAAGTGCGCTGCGCCATGGAGCTGGTCGACATCTCGCTCGATCATCCCGAACGCGGCGAGTACCTGGTGTACGTGGTGGAAGATCCCGACTTTGGGCCGCGCAAGACGGTTCAGGGATATGTCTGCTATGGCGCGACGCCGCTGGCGGAAGGAGTCTTCGATCTCTACTGGATCGCGGTCGATCCCAAGCAGCAGGGGCAGGGCTTCGGGCAGATGCTGCTGCGGTTCGTGGAAGGCGAGGTGCGGCACCAGGCTGGGCGCATGCTGCTGATCGAGACCTCATCGAAGGAAAGTTACGCGTCGACGCTGCGGTTCTACCGGGCCAGCGGCTATGACGAGATTTCGCGGATCAAGGATTTCTACCGGGTGGAAGACGACAAGGTCGTCTTCTGTAAGAAGCTGACGACGTGATCGCCCTCTACATCGCGCTGTTGCTCTATGCCGCCGGAACGATGGCCGCGCTGCTCGCGCTGTTCGCGCGGGAGAAGCGGACGCGGACCGTCGGGCTGGCGCTGATGATCGGCGGCTGGATCAGCCACACGGTGTGGATCGGCACGATCTGCGTGCGGACGCACCATCCGCCACTGACGAACCTGCCGGAGACGGCCTCGTTCGTCGGCTGGACGGTGCTCGCGGCGGCATTCGTGCTGCTGGCCCGCTACCGCGTCGACGCGGCGTCGTTCTTCGTCTATCCGCTCGCACTGATGCTGCTGGTGCTCTCGGCGGTGGTGCACGAGCCGTTCGCCAGGATGAACCCGGCGCTCCGCTCGAACCTGTTCGTGGCGCACGTGCTGCTGTCGACGGTCGGGGTGGCGGCGCTCATGGTGGGGCTGGCCTTCGCCGTCCTGTTCTGGATGCAGGACCGCTCGCTGCGTTCCAAACAGCGGGGCCGGCTGTGGGAGTGGATCCCCAGCCTTGCGGTCTGCCGCACGCTGAGCTACCGGATGCTCGCGGTCGGTTTCAGCATCTACACGATCGGAATCGTGACCGGAATCCTCTGGTCGTATCGCACCACGTCGGAGCTGATCGATTTTCAGATCAAAGAGGTGGGAGCGGTGGTGGCGTGGGTGCTGTTCGGCGTGCTGCTGCAGTCGTTCATCAGCGGATCGTTCCGCGGGCGGAAGGCGATGGTCGTCTCCGCCTGCGCGTTCGTGGCCACGATCGTGGCCATCCTGGGGATTCATCATGCGTGAGGCGGCGACATGGCGCTAGTGCTCGTGGGGCTGAATCACCGGACGGCGGCGGTCGAGGTGCGCGAGCGGCTGAGCATCGCCGAAGCGCAGGTGCCCACCTCGCTGGCGGAACTGAAGACGCTCGAGGGCGTGGAGGGCGCGGCGCTGCTGTCGACCTGCAACCGCGTGGAGGCGATCGTCTCCGCATCGCGGGAAGACGTCATCGAAGGGATCGTGAACTGGCTCAGCGCGCGCGCCGGCGCGGACCGAAGCGCGCTCGAGCCGCACCTCTACATCCTCCGCTACGAGGACGTGATCAAGCACCTGTTCCGCGTGGCTTCGGGGCTCGACTCCATGGTCGTCGGCGAGCCGCAGATCGCCGGCCAGGTCCGCGCGGCGTTCCTCGGAGCGCAGGGGAACGGTGCGCTCGACTCGCTGCTGCAGCGCGTCTTCGACGAGACGGTGCGCGTGGCCAGGAAGGTGCGCACCGAGACCGGGATCGGCGAGCACGCCGTCTCCGTTCCATACGCCGCCGTGGAGCTGGCGCGGAAGATCTTCGGCGATCTCGCCGGACTGCAGGTGATGCTGCTCGGCGCGGGAGAGATGGGCGAGCTGACGGCGGAACATTTGAGCGGCTTCGGCCTGAAACAGATCTTCGTGGCCAACCGCTCGCACGACCGCGCCAAGCAGCTCGCCGAACGCTTCCACGGACAGGCCATTTACTTCGAAGCGATCGAGCCGCACCTCGCCGCGTGCAACATCGTCATCGCCTCGACCGCCGCGCCGCACTACGTGATCGAACCGGAGCACGTCGAGCGCGCGCTCGCGGCGCGCAGGCCGCGCACGCTCTTCCTGATCGACCTCTCGGTCCCGCGCAACATCAACCCGGCGATCGCAGGGGTCGACGGCGCCTACCTCTACAACATCGACGACCTGCAGCAGGTGGTCGACGGAAACCTCGAGCTGCGCCAGCAGAAGGCCGCGCAGGCGGAGATCATCGTCTCGCGCGAGGTCGAGAGCTTCCGCAACCGTCTCCTCGCCCAGGACGCTGTGCCGACGATCCTGGAGCTGCAGCAGCGGCTGGAGATCATCCGCTCCGGCGAGCTGGAGAAGTGTCTGCGGCGCCTGGGCCCCATCACCGCCGAACAGCGTGAGACCATCGAGATGCTCACCACGCAGATGGTCAACAAGATCCTCCACTATCCCATCCTGCGGCTGAAGGACTCCGGCGTCGAACCGCGTGAGCGCGAGTCGCTGCGCCAGACCATCCGCAAGATTTTCGGACTGGCATGAGCGAGCTCGTGCGCATCGGCACCCGCGGCAGCCAGCTCGCGCTCTGGCAGGCGAACGACGTCGCCCGCCGCCTCGGCGAACGCGGCTACCGCGCGGAGATCGTCACCGTGCGCACCACCGGCGACAAGCGGCAGGACACCTCGACGGCGGCCATCGGAGGAAAGGGCGTCTTCATCAAGGAGCTGGAAGAGGAGCTGGCAGCCGGAACGATCGACATGGCCGTGCACAGCCTCAAGGACGTCCCCTCGATCGTGCCGCGGCACTTCACGCTGGCGGCCTTTCTGGAGCGCGCCGATCCGCGCGACGCCTGGATTCATCCGCACGGCACGCCGATCGCCAGGATGCCCTCGGGATCGAAGATCGGAACGAGCGCCCCGCGGCGTGCGGCGCAGCTCCACGCGCTCCATCCCGATCTGCGGAGCGAGCGGATCCGCGGCAACGTCGACACGCGCATCAACAAGCTCCGCGCCGGACAATACGACGGGATCATCCTCGCCGGAGCGGGACTGACCCGCCTCGGCCGCCGCGACGAGATCACCTCGTTTTTCTCCATCGACGAGATGATCCCCGCCGCCGGACAGGGCATCGTGACCATCGAGACCGCCGGCGACCGCGCGGCGCGCATTGCCGCGGAGATCGAACATCCGCAGAGCGCGCTCGCCGCCCGGTGCGAGCGCGGCGTGCTGCAGCAGTTCGGAGATCTGCTCGACTGCGACTCCCCCGTCGCCGTGCATGCCACCATCGAAGAGGAGATCACCATCCGCGCGTTCTTCGGAGAACCGGGCAGCGACCGCGCCATCCGCGTGCGCCGGAAGGGGCGCGATCCCGAGGCGCTCGTCGACGCGCTCTACCGCGACCTCGTCGATGCCGGCGCGCTGGAGTTCGCGTCGTGAGCGGCAAGGTCTATCTCGCCGGCGCCGGCCCGGGCGATCCGGGGCTGCTGACCCTGCGCGCCGCGGAACTGATCGCCAGCGCCGACGTCATCGCCGTCGACGCGCTCGTCTCGTCGGAGATCGTGGCGCGGTTTCCGAAGAACGCCGAGGTGATCTACGTCGGCAAACGCGCCGGTGCGCATACCGTGCCGCAGGACAAGACGAATGCCCTGCTGATCGAAAAAGCGAAGGCCGGCAGGCGCGTGCTCCGCCTCAAGGGAGGCGATCCGTTCGTCTTCGGCCGTGGAGGCGAGGAGGCGGAGGAACTCGCCGCGGCAGGCGTCGAGTTCGAGATCATCCCGGGCATCTCCTCGTCGATCGCCGGCCCGGCCTACGCGGGCATCCCGGTGACGCACCGCGCGCACGCCACCTCCGTCACGCTGGTCACCGGACACGAGAGCGAAGAGACGACCGGCGTCGACTGGGAATCGCTCGCCCATCTTTCCGGAACGGTCGTCTTTCTGATGGGCATCGCCAATCTGCCGCTGATCGTGCGTAAGCTGCGCGAGCATGGCGCGCCGGCGACGCGTCCCGCCGCGGTGATCTCGAAGGCCACGACCGCCGCGCAGCGCACTGTCACCGGAACGCTGGAGACGATCGAGCAGCGCGCGGCCGGCATTCCGACCCCGGCGCTGATCGTCGTCGGTGGCGTCGTGACGCTGCATGACACGATCAACTGGTTCGAGTCCAGGCCGCTGTTCGGCAGGAAGGTCGTCGTCACCCGGGCGCGGGAGCAGGCCTCGGAGCTGAAGCGCCTCCTCGAGGAGTCGGGCGCGCAGGTGGTGCAGTTCCCGACCATCGAAATCGTTGCCCCCGCGTCGTACCAATCGCTCGACCGGGTCATCGCCGCCGCCTCCGATTACCAGTGGATGATTTTCAGCTCCACGAACGGTGTGGATGCCTTCTTCCAGCGCCTGCATGAGCGCGGAAAGGACGCGCGCGCGCTGTCGCGCGTGATGATCGCCGCCGTCGGCGAGACCACGGCCAGCGACCTCCGCTCGCACGGAATCGAACCCGATCTGGTCCCGCCGAAGTTCCAGTCGGCGGCGCTGCTGCCGCTGCTCGAACGCGACCAGCACGGGATCCGCACCGCCATCGTCCGCGCCGAAGAGGGGCGCGACGATCTCATCGAGGAGCTCCGGAAACGCGGCGGCGAAGTCGACCTCGCGGTGGCCTATCGCACGCGCGCGGTCACTGGCGACCCGTCGATGCTCGACGGGGCCGACGCCATCACCTTCACCAGCGCCTCGACCGTCGATCACTTCTTCGAAGCGATCGGACAGCGGAGCGTGAACGGTGCCCGGCTCGCTTCCATCGGTCCGATCACCAGCGACGCGCTCCGCCGCTGGAAACGCGAGCCCGATGCCGAGGCGGAGAAGGCGACCGTGGCATCATTGCACGACGCCGTGGTGCGGTTGCTGGCCCCGCGGGCCTGATCTTCCCCGGACGGGCGAGCCAACATCGAGAGGAGTGGATGATGAGAAGTCTGCCGATTCTGGTCGTGACCGTCGCGCTACTGGGATGTGCGACGAACAATTCCACGGGAGCGGCGCCGGCTGCGGAGGCAATGTCTCCCGACGCCGCGCAGGCCGTGGCCCTGATTCGAGGGCTGGCCGGCGGCGACTTCGCGGCCGTGAGCGGCGCGTTTTCTCCCGACGTGATGGTGCAGTACTCCGTGGGACGGCTGCGCGAAACGTGGCAGCAGGTCACGGGCCAGTACGGCGATCTGGCCAGCGTCGGCGAGCCGGTGCAGAGCACGCAGCAGGGATACGACGTCTACATCATCCCGCTCAAGTTCACGCGCGGAACGCTGCACGCCCGGGTGGTCTTCGGCCCGCAGGGCGCCGCCGGCCTCTTCTTCGTTCCCTAGGCCCCGACTCACGTACACTCGCGCTCGGATGCGCGAGCACCGGCTGCTCGATCAGGTCGCCGCGGCGCTGCTGTGGATCGCCGCGTTCTGCTATGCCTGCGGCGTCTTTCTCTGCCTGACGCTGCTGTTTCGAAACCTGCCGCCGACCGCGCCGGTGGCCGTCGGCGTGGTGACCGTCGAGCATGCCTCGAAGTTGCGCGACTACGTCGACGCGGCGCTGTTCTTTCTTCTCGTTCCGCCGCTGGCGGTCTGGTTCGCAGCGATCGGTGCCCGTGCGGATGCGCACTTCCGCCGCTCGGTCCGCCCGGCGCACCGCACGCTGGCCTCGGTCTGTCTGACCGTTCCGTTCTTCTTTTCGCCCGCGCTGTTCCTGACCACCGGCAAAGTGGGATGGGTGCTCGTCCTTCCGCTCGCCGTCGCCTGGGCCGGGCCGCGTCTGGTGGCTTTCGCCGACGGAACGCTCTGGGTGCGGCGGCTCCTGCGTCGGGAGATGCGTCCCTACTTCGCCCTGATCGTCGCCGCGGCGCTGTCGTGGATCTTCTTCCGGTACCTCGTGGTGTGGAAGCGGATCGCGCACATTCCGACGCTTTTCCTCGAGCTGGTTTTCGCCGGCCTGTTCCTGGCGCTCTTCATCGCCGTCGCGGTCTACATTGCGCTGCTGGCGAAGCTCCTGTTCGGGGCCGTTTTGGAAACGTCGCTGCGCCGCGTGGCAGTCGGCGCGCCGGTGCTCGTGGTCCTGCCGCTGTTCGCACTGGTTCAGGTCCCGGTGCCCCACCCCGCGGCGGCGGTGGCGGTCGCACTCCTGACGGCAGCGCTGATCGCCGTGGCCGCGCGGCGCCCGCTCGCTTCCGGCAGTGCGTGGAAGCTCGCGGCGTGGGTGATCTTCCCGCTGTTGATCTACTGCGTCAGCTACGCATCGACCGCGCAGCTCTCGCAATGGATCGATCTGTTTCACCGCGGCGAATCGATCGGGCCGGCCTCCGATTACCTGCGCGGAAAGGTCCCGTACCGCGACGTCTTCGTGCTTCACGGGATGCTCGAGGACGGGCAGCTCGATGCCTGGCTGATGCAGATCTTCGGCCGGTCGGTCTCCGTTTCCGTGGCGCAGACCGTGGTTCTCGGCGGGTTTCTGGCGCTCTCGCTCTGGTACCTCGGCCTGGTGCTGTTCGAATCGATCCCGCTCGCGCTGCTGGTCGTGGCCATGGGCGCCTGGACCACCGCGGAGAACAACCGCACGTTCTTCGCCGTCGGGGCCGTGGCGTGCTTCTGGTACGGACTGAAGCGGGACCGCAGCGCCGGCCTCTTCGCCGCGGGGATCTTCTCCGGCCTGGCGCTCTTCTTCAGCTACGAGATCGGGCTGTACTCGATCGCCGGCGGCATCGTCGCGCTCCTGCTGCTGCCGCTGGCGAGCAGAGGCCCGTCGCCCGTTCGCACGCGCGCGAGCTGGCTCCGTGCGGGCATCATGTTTCTTCTTGGCGTGGCCGCCGCCTCCGCACCATTTCTGATCTGGCTCGCGTCGCACGGTGCGGCGGGGGCATTCTTCGAGACCTCGTTCGTCACCATTCCGCGGATCATCGACGCCGTCTGGTCGCTGCCCTTCCCCGATCTCGTCTCCACCTTCCGGCACGATCTGTCGCTGCGGAGCCTGGCCGATTTCATTCTGCTCGAGAAGTTTCATCTGATCGTCACGCCGCTGGCGATTGCCGTGGCCGGCGCTTACTGCATCCGCCGGCGCGTGGTCCTGCAGTTCGACCGGACCGACCAGGCGCTGCTCGTGGTCACCGTGTTCGCCGCACTGGCGCAGCGGACCGCGTTCGGGCGCGCGGAGTTTCGCCACCAGTACTTCGCGGCCTTCCTGCTCGGCCCGATCCTCGTCCTGCTGGCCGTCATTCTGACGCGGCACCTGCGCGGAATCTGGCGCGCGGCCGAGGGAGGCGGGCGGGCGTTCGTGGTGGCGGTCATCGTTGCGGCGATTCCGGCGTTGACCGTGCTCTTCTGGGTGCCGGACCTGTTGAACGCGCGCATCGACGATTTCCGCCTCTACCAGTTGCGCGTGCTGCATATCTTCCGCGACGGCGCGGCGGAAGCGGTGACGGCGCGCATCCACGACATCGTGGGGGAAGTCGATTCGCTGACGCGTCCGGGCGAGCCGATCTTCGATTTCTCGAATCAGCCGGCGCTCTATTTCTTCGCCGACCGGCCGAATCCGACGCGCTTCTATCAGGTGCCGATCCTCTCCCCGCCGGAGTTCCAGGCCGAGACGATCCGCGCCCTGGAACGCGCGCGCCCGAAAATCGTCCTGCGGCGCTCTCCGGAGAACTTCGACAACTTCGACGGCGTGCCGAACGCCGTGCGCGCGCAGGCCGTCGCCGCATACATCGACGACTGCTACGCGTTCTACCGGAATGCGCGCGGCGTGGAGATCTGGCGGCGGAGGCCGCACGCCGTTCCGGCTCCGCTGGCCGCGTATCTCCGGCGCATCGCGCTGCCGCGCAGCTCAGATCTCCTCAATCCCGGCTTCGGACGCGAAGTCTTTCCGGTCATCGGCAACAGCTCGGGCATCGGCGGCGCGTACTGGGTCTCGGATCTGACGATGCTGAACCCGCTACGGCAGCCGGTCTCCGTGCGCCTGCGCTACATCACTTCCGGGCGGGCGATCGACCGCAGCGTGCGGCTTGGTGCCATGCAGACGCTCCGCGCCGACGACGTGGTCCGAAGCTGGTTCCACGCTCCCGGGACGATCGGCTCGCTGTGGATCGAGTTCGTGAACGGCCGCACGCCGGTGGTGGTCGTCCATTCGTGGGACGCGGCGCACGGCAGACACGGCAGCATCGAGCGGCCATTGACGGCGAGCGATGCCGCGACCGCGGGCGGCACGACGCCCGAGCTGGCGGTGGTCGGCATTCCCGCTCCGTCGGCCGAGGGGCGGCGGATCAACATCGGCGTGGTGAACGTCGGCGATTTCCCGGCGACGTTCCGGATCACCGCGCAGACCGCCGCAGGCGTCGTCGCCGGCCGTCCCATCGAGAGCGGCGTGGCGGAGGACGGGGTGTGGGTGACGGCCGACCTGGAGAAGGAGCTCGGAGTGCCGATCGGTGAGGCAATGACGGTCCGGGTGACGGCGATCGCCGGGAGCGGCGTGGCCTACGCCAGCGTCGTACAGCCGAACGGCGACGTGCTCAACATCGCCGGCGTTCCGGCGCAGGCGAAATGAAGCGCCTCGATCTTCCGCCGTCGTGGCGCGGCCGGGCGGTGATCATCACCGATGTCGACGACCCCGAGTCGTGGTTCACCGCGGCCGAGCTGTCGACCGTCCGCGCGTTCGCGCGTGAAAAGCGCCGGCGCGAATGGATGCTGAGCCGCATCGCCGAAAGCGTTCTGCGGGAACAGGGAGCCGCCGGGGCGAACGTCTCCTTCTCACACTCCGGCCGCTACGGTGCGGCGGCGGTCGGCGTCGCGCCGGTGGGCATCGACGTCGAAGTCGTGCGCCCGATCTCCGAGCGGGCGGCGCATCTGTTCCTCACCGACGAGGAGATCGCCGTGATGGAGCGCTGCACGATCGAACACCGGATGCTCCACTTCTGGGGCGCGAAAGAGGCGCTGTGGAAGCAGCGCGGCGGCGCGGTTGCGACGCTGAAGAAGATCCCGCTGACGCTCGACGAAGAGCTGCGGAACGCGCTGCGCTTCCGCGGAGTCGAGACCTACGCCGCGCCGGATGTCATCGCCGCGCTGACGACCGAGGATTGACAGCGAGCGATCAGGCTCTCCATTTGACCAGGAGCGCGCGTGCGTCGTCCTGGGCCGCCGCCTGCTCGACCTCGTAGTTCGGATCGTTCGGCGTCGACAGCACCTTGCGCAGGATTTCCACGGCCTGCGGCTTCGTCGCGCTGTCGTTGCTCACCATCGCCTCGGCCAGGAACACCTGCGTGATCTTGTTCGTGGGATCGATCTGCAGCGACTCGTTGAGGAAGCGCAGCGCTTCCTTCTCGGAGGCCCAGCCGGTGATGAACGGAACGTGCGGCGTCTGATCGTGCAGGCGGCCGAGGACCCGCGGCGGGCCGCCGCCTTCGAGCTTCGGATCGATCAGCATGGCGATCGTCGCTTCGCGCCGGATGCGGTCCGCCGCCCCCTGGCGCAGTGCGGCCATCTTCCCGTAGGCCAGCGCCCACTCGCCCCAGTTCACCGAGTCCCAGAAGAAGACTTCTGCGGCGCCCGGGATTTTGGCGGCAGCTTCGGCGATCTGCTTCTCGGATTGCTTCTGATTGACCTGTCGGTAAACCAGCGCGAGCGCTTCCTCGCCGGCCTTCTTTCCCTGGTCGTAGATCGGTTTCTTCTCGTCGTTCGTGCGGGCCACGTAGGCGCCTTTGAAACGGATGGCCCGCAGCAGCTTCCAGCGGGCCTCGAGATCGCTCGGATTCTGCGCGACGGCGCGCTGGTACGCGGCGATCGCCGCGTCGATCCGGGCCGGCTGCGCATGTCCGCTCTGATGCCCTTCGGCCCGCAACGCGAACTGCTGATCGCCCTCCGGGATCTGGGCGACGGCGGGTAAGGTCACGAGCAGCGCGGAAAGGACGAGCACGGTTCGCATGGCGGCTGATTCTACGGCAGTTCGGGCGGCGCCGGCGGGCGGACGACTACAATCCCTCCGACTTGCGGATCGTCTTCCTCGGCACCCCCGATTTCGCCGTTCCGACGCTCGAGGCGCTCGCCGGGGCGCACGACGTGGTCCTCGTCGTCGCCCAGCCCGACAAGCGCGCCGGACGCGGCCTGCGCCTGCAGTCGCCGGCCGTGGCGCGGAAGGCGAACGAGTTGCAGCTCCCGCTCGCGCAGCCGCAAAAGATCCGCGAGGCGCTCGAGCGGGTCGCCGCTGCCCGGCCCGATCTCGGCGTGGTGGTGGCGTACGGGAAGATCCTTCCGCAGGCGCTGCTCGACATCCCGCGCCATGGGTTTCTGAACGTACATGCGTCGCTGCTTCCGCGGTATCGCGGCGCGGCCCCGATCCAACGGGCGATCGAGCATGGTGAGCGGGAGAGCGGCGTGACGATCATGCGGGTGGATGCCGAGCTCGACCATGGACCGCTGCTCTCGCTCGTCCGTACGCCGATCGGAGCGGACGAGCACGCGCCATCGCTGTCCGCCCGCCTGTCGGAGCTGGGCGCGAGCGAGCTCGTTCGCGTGCTGCGCGATTTCGATCGTCACGTCGAAACGGCGCAGCAGCACGAGCAGGCGACGTACGCGCCGAAGATCGACAAGAGCGAGGGAGAGATTCGCTGGACGGACGCCACGGCAGCGATCTACGACAAGTACCGGGCGTTCGATCCGTGGCCGGGCGTCTTCACTCCGGAGCTGAGACTCGTAGCGATCGCGCCGGCCGCCGGCTCCGGGCCGCCGGGGACGATTCTGTCGATCGGCGAGGGAGTGGTGGTGGCCACGGGGGACTCGGCGCTCCGCCTGATCGTGGTGCAACGGCCGGGCAAATCGCGGCAGGGCGCGGTGGAGTTCGCGCACGGG
>DATFUW010000687.1:0-3088 GCA_035260605.1 Thermoanaerobaculia bacterium
CGGTCATGTCGACGATCTCGCGCGCGCGGTGCGGCAGATCGAGCGCGAGCTGGTTGAGGTCGAGCAGGGCGGGGTAGAAGTTGCGAGGGCTGAACTTCTGCTGGAGCTTGTCGGCGATCAGCCGCTCGGCATAGCGGCGGATCACGATCTGAGCATCGAAGTCCGGATCCAGCCGCCGCGTGATTCCATCGAGCTGCAGCAGCGTCTTGGCCAGCATGGTCATCTCCGACGAGACCTTCAGATCGTTGTTGCCGGCGACTGCGACGAGGTGAAACAGGAGGCGTCCGGCGTTGATCTGCTGCGCCTCGATGTCGTGGAAGTTCGTCACGATCGTGGCGATCTCGTGCGAGAACTTCACCGCGTCGAATGAGTCCTGCGGCTCGCCGAGGCGGATGCACGCCTCGGCCGCCTCGAAGCCGCGGTTTGAGGAGATGGCCAGCAGCAGCTTGATGATCTCGTCCTGAAACTCGCGGCTGAGCCGGCCGATCATCCCGAAGTCGAGCAGCACGATCTGCGACCGGCCTTCGAAGTCGCGCACGAAGATGTTTCCCGGATGCGGATCGCTGTGCCAGAAGCCGTCGACGCAGATCTGCTTCAGGTAGGCCTCGATCGTCACGCCGGCCAGCTCCGCGTAGTCGTGCTCGATCAGTTGCAGCGGCGTGATCTTCGAGATCTTCTGCCCGCGCACGAGCTCCGTCGTCAGCACGCGCGTGGTGGTGAAGTCGTGGACGACGGCCGGGACATAGATCTGGTGGAACTCCGCGAGGTTCCGGCGCAACGTCTCGGCGTTCTGCGCCTCGCGCAGATAGTCGAGCTCGCTTCCGAGCGTGATGCGGGCCTGGCCGACGGCGCCGATGAGGTTCATCTTCCGCGCGAGGCTGCTGTGCTCCTGCAGTGTTTCGGCGATCGCCGCGAAGGCCTCGAGATCGCGGTGCACGAGTTCCCGGACGTGCGGCCGCTGCACCTTGACCACCACGTCGCGCCCGTCGCGGAGCACCGCGCGATGCGCCTGCCCGAGCGAAGCGGCGGCCATGGGCGTCGACTCGAACGTCAGGAAGGGTTTCGAGATCCGCGCCCCGAGTTCCTCCTCGACGATCTTCTCCACCTCCGCGTAGGGAAAGGGATCGATGTCGTCCTGCAGCGACTCCAGCGCGTGGATATACGCGGAAGGGACGACGTCCGGACGTGTCGAGAGAACCTGTCCGAACTTGACGTAGGTCGGCCCCATCTTCTTCAGCGCCGTGGCGAAGGCTTCGGCTCGCGCCTCCACGTGGGGCTCGAGCGGCTCTCCCTCGGTCTCGGAGGCGACGATCTCCCCCGGATCGAGCGTGAGATGAAAATCGCGCATCCCGTAGCGGGTGAAGAGGACGAGGAGATCGCGATAGGCGCCAATCGTGCTCAGCATTCGCGTCCCTCAAAGTGCAAGGAGCGGTCCCGGGTCACGGCGGCGTGTGCGATATGTTAGGATGCAGCGACTTCCTTCAAGGAGTTCTCCACGCATGGCCATGCTTCGAACTTTGTTCACCTCGGAATCCGTGACCGAGGGCCATCCCGATAAGATCGCCGACCAGATCTCCGACTCCATCCTCGACGCCGTCATGGCCGAGGACCCGCTGGGACGCGTCGCCTGCGAGACGCTCGTGACCACCGGTCTGGCGATGATCTCGGGCGAGATCACTACCAAGACCTACGTCGATTTCCCCTCCATCGTCCGCAATACGATCCGGGAGATCGGCTACACGCGCGCCAAGTACGGCTTCGACAGCGAAACGTGCGCCGTCATTTCCTCGATCGACCCGCAGTCGCCGGATATCGCCCAGGGCGTGGACACGGGCGGCGCCGGCGATCAGGGGCTGATGTTCGGGTTCGCCTGCCGCGAGACCCCGGAGTTGATGCCGCTGCCGATCATGATGGCCCACAAGCTCGTCCGCCGTCTGTCGGAGATCCGCCGGGCCGGCGAAGTCGACTTCCTCCGCCCCGACGGCAAGTCGCAGGTCACGATCGAGTACGAAGGGAAGCGCCCGGTCCGCGCCAGCGCCATCGTCGTCTCCACCCAGCATTCGCCGGACATCAGCAACCGCGATCTGCGCGAGGCGATCATCGAGAAGGTGATCAAGCCGACGATCCCGGCCGAGCTGATCGACAAGGAAACCGTGTTTCACATCAACCCCACCGGACGTTTCGTGGTCGGCGGCCCGCAGGGCGACACCGGCCTCACGGGGCGCAAGATCATCGTCGACACCTACGGCGGCCGCGGGCGTCACGGCGGCGGCGCCTTCTCGGGCAAGGACCCCACGAAGGTCGATCGTTCGGCCTGCTACATGGCCCGGTACATCGCCAAGAACATCGTGGCCTCGGGCCTCGCGGACGAAGTCGAGGTGCAACTGGCCTACGCCATCGGCGTGGCCGAGCCGGTCTCGATTTATGTCGACACGTTCGGCACGTGCCGCATCGATCCTCAGCGGATCTCGGAACTCGTGCGCGAGCACTTCCAGTTGACGCCGCGCGGAATCATGGACTCGCTGAAGCTGCGCCGGCCGATCTACAAGAAGACCGCGGCCTACGGACATTTCGGCAGGACGGAGCCGGATTTCACCTGGGAAGCGACCGACAAGGCCGACGCGCTGCGCACCGCCGCGGGAGTCGGCGCCGAAGCCGTCACGGCGTAGCGCCGGCTCGTTCCCTCACCGCAGCGCGAACAGCGTCGCCCCTCCTCGCGAGGTGACGTTCGCCGCGTAGGCATCGAGCGTCAACGCCAGGGTTCGCTTCGCCTCGGGCGACAGTGCGGTCTCCCGCTCTTCGATCTTCTTCTGCACTCGGGTCGGTGGCGGGGCCGAGAGCACCGCCACGTGCGTGAAGCCGTCGCGCTTGAGTTTCGAGTAGAGCGCCTCGGCAGAACCGGCCTGGAGATAATTCGAGACCCGCGGCCCGTCGAAGTTCCCTCCGCCGCGGACGTCGTGCTGGAACCAGTAGGTCTCGCTCAACCCGACCACCAGCGTGCGGGAATCTGCCGGAAGCATGGCGTCGACCCCCATGACCAGCGGAATCGATGCACGCGCCCCGGCGAGGTACTGCTCGTCGGAAACAC
>DATFUW010000688.1:0-2810 GCA_035260605.1 Thermoanaerobaculia bacterium
CACCCTGGCGCACCTCGTGGACCACTGCTCCGTAGCCGAGGTAGACGGCGTTCGACTTCGGCGCGGCGGCGAGATAGGTGACCAGTTGGGCCAGAGCAACGCCGGCCTCGGGCATGCCGATGAAGTGCGTGGCCTCCTTGACGGCCACGGCCAGGACGAGCGCCTGCGGATCGGCGTTGCCGACGTCCTCGGAGGCGGCGCGGACGAGCCGGCGTGCGATGTAGAGCGGATCCTCCCCGCCCTCGAGCATGCGGACGAGCCAGTAGACCGCCGCGTCCGCGTCCCCGTTGCGGATCGACTTGTGGAGGGCGGAGATGATGTTGAAGTGCTCCTCGCCGCCCTTGTCGTACATGAGCGAGCGGCGCTGCAGGATGGTCTTCACCGCCTCGGCGTCGATCTCTCCGTGCGCGGTCTCGAGCACGAGCTGCAGGCTATTCAGCGCCTGCCGCGCATCGCCGGCGGAGGTCGCGGCGATGAACTCGAGCGCCTCGCCGGTCAGCGTCACCTCGAACCGCAGCACGGCCGGGTCATTCAGGGCCCGCTCGAGGATGGTTCGGACCTGCTCGCGCTCCAGCGGCGGAATGACGACCACCTTGCAGCGCGAAAGGAGCGCGGAGTTGACCTCGAACGACGGATTCTCGGTCGTGGCGCCGATCAGCACGATGTCGCCCGCCTCGACGTAGGGGAGAAAGGCGTCCTGCTGCGCCTTGTTGAACCGGTGGATCTCGTCGATGAAGACGATCGTCCGGCTGCCGCGCGCGGCGCGCGTTTTCCGTGCCTCATCCATGAGGATCCGGATGTCTTTGATCGACGTGCTCGTCGCCGAGAATGGGACGAAGCGCGCGCGCGTCGTGCGGGCGATGATGCGCGCCAAGGTCGTTTTTCCCGACCCGGGCGGCCCCCAGAGGATCATCGAAGGGATGCGGTCGCTGGCGATCGCGTTGCGCAGGAAGCGCCCCTCCCCGAGCAGTTCCTCCAGCCCGACGACCTCGTCCAGCGTCTTCGGGCGAAGGCGCTCCGCGAGCGGCGAATCGGCCGGGAGGGTGGGAGGGACGGGGGAGTCGTCGAACAGATTGCCGGACATTCGAGATCCGCCGCTGCTATCTGCAGAGGAGCGAGAAATCCAGGTTCCCTCCGCTGACCACGATCGCCGTCGGTCCTTTCAACGGAATGGCTTTCGATAGCGCAGCGGCAATGCCGAGCGCGCCGGTCGGCTCGATCACCAGCTTCGAGCGGTACATCGCGAACTTCAGCCAGGAGAGGAGCGTATCGTCCTGGACACTGACGACGTTCCGCACGCGTTCGTGGATGATGGCGAAGTTCCGCACGCCGATGGCCAGCGTGCGCGCGCCGTCGGCGATCGTCTTCGGCGGCTCGATGGTGACGATCTTTCCGCTGTGGAACGACTGCTCGCCGTCGTTGCCCGCGCGCGGCTCCACTCCGAAGACTCCGATCGCCGGATTGATCGAAGTGGCCGCGAGGGCCACGCCCGACAGCAGACCCCCGCCGCCCAACGGGACGACGATCGTCTCCACCTCGGGCCACTCTTCGACGATCTCCAGTCCGACCGTCCCCTGCCCGGCAATGATCCGTTCATCGTCGAACGGAGGAATGATCGACGCGCCGCTCTTCGACGCGATCTCCCGCGCCACGGTGTCGCGCGTCGCCGCCGTGACCCCCGAGGTCACCACCTCGGCTCCGTACGCCTTCGTCGCTTCGACCTTCGCCGCAACCGATCCTTCGGGCATGACGATCGTCGCCTGAATGCCAAGGAGTTTCGATGCGAGCGCCACCCCCTGAGCGTGGTTGCCCGACGAGAAGGCGACGACGCCACGCCGCCGCTGCTCGTCCGAGAGCTGCAACAGGGCGTTCATCGCGCCGCGGATCTTGAATGAGCCGGCGCGCTGCAGGTTCTCGCACTTGAGGCGCACCTCGACGCCCGCAGTTTCCGAAATCGCGCGGTTGTGAAACAGGGGGGTCCGATGGATGAACGGACGAAGGCGGTCGGCCGCGGCGCGCACGTCCTGCAGGCCGATTGCCGCGATATTTGAAGAAGTCACCCGGATTAGTATAAACTGCCGGAAAACAAAGTGGATCGGCGTCGCTCAGTCACCGATTCTCAATCAAGGGCAAGGTCATTATCGGGTTGGAGGTTGGGGTTATGTGGAGATGGGTTACCCGCGGCCTGGTTCTCGCCGTTGCAGCGACGTGTTTCCCAACTGCGCTTCTCGCGCAGGATTTCGTCGCATCACTCGATCAGCCGGATCCTGGCGTTGCGCAGTCGGGGATGGTCCCGATCAAGGGATGGGTCCTCGATCCAGCGCAGGTCGTCAAGATCGAGCTCTACGTCGATGACCAGTTCCAGTTCAATCTGAACAAAGGACTTCCGCGCATCGACATCATCGAGGCGTATCCGAATTATCCGGGCATCCAGAACATCGCGCCGGGTTTTCAGGGCGGCTTTCTCGCCAGCCGATTCACGAATGGCCCGCACACCGTGATGGTGAAGGTCTACCTCAGTGACGGCTCGGCGCACGAGCTGGGGCGGCGGACGATCAACATCGACAACACGCTGAATCAGCCGCCGTTCGGGTTTCTCGACATTCCGGACCTGTCGGCGAGCTACAGCGCGACGAACTCGTTCCCGGTGGTCGGGTGGGCGGCGGACACCGACGGCATCGGCCGGATCGACGTCCTGATCGACGGCGGGATCATGCAGTCGGCGATTTACGGCGATGCGCGGCCCGATGTCGGCAATTCGTATCCGGATCTGCCCTCCGCGAACTTCAGCGGGTTCATCGCCAACGTCG
>DATFUW010000689.1:0-5507 GCA_035260605.1 Thermoanaerobaculia bacterium
TCCGCGCATCCTCGACAGCCAGCTCGTCGCCGAGGCCCTCATCCGGATGTACCCGAAAGAACAGGCCAGGGAGAGCTCGATCTTCGAACCGGCGCCTCCCGACTACATCTCGCCCGAGGCGCAGCAGGCGCCCTCGCCACAGCCGCCGGCGGAGAAGATCGTTCCTCCTGCGGCCCCGGTGACCAACCCCGCCGAGCAGAAGCCGGCGCCCAAGCCGCCGCGGTAACGCCGGCGAACGACTACCCTTCGCCGGACAGCAGCGTCACATCCTCCCAGACCAGCCAGTGCGGATTCAGCGGCGCAGCGCCGTTTCGCGTGTAGAAAGCACGGGCTGGGGCATTGCCGGGATCGACATCGACGCAGACTCGTTTCGCCTCATTCCGCGCGAACCAGAGCGCGAGTCTCCGGAGGAGCTCCGTGGCGACCCCAGTCCTGCGCAGCGCGCGCGTCACGTCGAGCCACTGCAGTTCGCCCTCACAGCCGTGGCGGCGCGTTCGATGCCCTGCGATGAAGCCGACGACCTCGTCCCCGGTGACCGCAACGATGACCATCCGCGGCGGCAGCGCCTCCCCCGGGTTCCGCTCTCCCAGCATGTAGCCGCGGATCCGCGCCTGCCAGTATGGAAAGGTTCCCCATTCCGCACTCCGGATCCGCGCCAAGGCATCGACATCGCCGATGTCCGCGGTTCGAATATCGACGTCACGCATGGCGGCATTGTCGCTCACCTCGACGAGCGCGAAGGGCACTCAGGATGCCGCTGGAGCCGCGATACAATCCGCCCGCTTTGCAACCGGACGAGAATGCACCGCCGGTCCCCGAGTCGGAACTGATCCGCGTGCGCCGCGAGAAGCTGGCGCGCATCGTCGAGCTCGGATACGAGGCCTACCCGACGAAGGCGGACGTCGACCGCACGATCGCCGACGTCGTCGCGGCGTACGGCGGCAAGTCGGCCGCGGAACTCGAGTCGGAAACGCCGCGCGTGAAGATCGCCGGACGAATCATGGCCGTCCGAGAGTTCGGCAAGACGGCGTTCCTCGTGCTCTCCGAGGGGACCGCGCGCATTCAGGCCTACTGCCGCAAGGACACGCTGAGCGAACGTGAGTGGTCGCTCTACCAGAACCTCGACGCCGGCGACTGGGTATCGGTCGAGGGGACGGTCTTCCGCACGAAGACGAACGAGCTTTCGGTCAAGGCACACCACCTCGGCTTCCTGGTCAAGGCTCTCCGTCCGCTGCCGGGCAAATGGCACGGGCTGACCGACGTCGAGCAGCGCTACCGGCAGCGCTATGTCGACCTGATGGTCAACGACGATGTGAAGAAGACGTTCGAGACACGGGCCAGGATCATCCGCTTCATCCGAAACTATTTCGACGACCACGGTTTCGTGGAGGTGGAGACGCCGATGATGCAGCCGATCGCCGGTGGCGCGGCGGCGCGGCCGTTCATCACCCATCACAACGCGCTCGACATCGACCTCTTTCTCCGCGTGGCGCCCGAGCTCTACCTCAAGCGGCTGATCGTGGGCGGGCTGTCGCGCGTCTACGAGATCAACCGCAACTTCCGCAACGAGGGGATCGGATACCGCTGGAACCCCGAGTTCACGATGCTGGAGTTTTACTGGTCCTACGCCGACTTCCGCGATCTGATCGAGCTGACCGAGGCGCTGCTCCATGGCCTGGCGCGCGAGGTCATCGGATCCGAGACCGTCACCTGGCGGGGATCGAGCATCCGCTTCCAGCGCCCGTTCGCCCGCTTCACGATGAAGGAGGCGATCGTGCACTTCTCGCGGGGTGCCATCGACCCCGCGAGCCTCGAGGATCGGGCGCGGCTGGCGGAACTCGTGCGCAAATTCGGAGAACACCGGCCGGTGACCGCGGACGGCACCGAAGCGCCGAAGGGGAGCAGCGTGCCGGAGATCGAGTCGATGAACCAGGGGAAGCTGCTGGCCGAGTTGTTCGAGTCGGTGGCCGAGGAACACCTCATCGACCCGACCTTCATCACCGATTTTCCAGTAGAGGTCTCGCCGCTGTCGAAGCAGCGCCGCGACGATCCGCGCTACGTCGAGCGCTTCGAGCTGTTCATCGGAGGGATGGAACTGGCCAACGCTTTTTCCGAGCTGAACGATCCCGACGAGCAGGCGCGCCGCTTCGCGCAGCAGCTCGCGGAACGCGCGCGCGGCGACGAGGAAGCGCATCAGGTCGATGACGATTACGTCCGGGCGCTGGAGTACGGCATGCCGCCCGCGGGCGGCGAGGGGATCGGCATCGACCGCCTGACGATGATCCTCACCGACTCGCCGACCATCCGGGACGTCATTCTGTTCCCGCTGATGAGGCCGAAGTCGTCCACCCCATGATCGAGCTTCGCATCGCCCGCCGTTATCTCTGGGCCGCCCGCAAGGAGGCGCATACGGCCTTCCTCTCGCTGATCTCGATGCTGGGCCTGGCGGTCGGTGTGGCCACGCTGCTGATCTCGCTCGCGCTGCTCTCCGGCTTGCAGGGGCAGATCAAGGAGCGGCTGATCGAATCGAGCCCGCAGTTGCTGATCGAACCGGTCGGCTCGACCACGATCGACGACTTCGCGGCCATCGACGCCGAAGCGCAGCGGCTGGGGATGACCGACGTCCGCCCGATGGTCAGGGGGATCGTCTGGGCCGCAAATCCCGCGGGGAAACGCGGCCGGCCGGTGCACCTCGGATCCGCCGGAACGCCGCTGGAACCCGGCACGATCGGCCTTTCGCGCGACATGGCCGCGGTCCTCGGAGTGGACGTCGGCGACCCGATCACGGTCATCGCCCCGCGCACGCGGCTCACTCCCTTCGGCCCCGTACCGGTCTGGAAACGCTACCGCGTCGGACGGCTGCTCCCCGCGTCAGGTGAGCAGAACGCGCCGGAGGCGGTGCTCGATCTGAACGAAATCGAGCGCCTCTTCGGCACCCGCGCGCCGACGTCGATCGAGATGCACGGAAACCCCGCGCTGGCCGACTCGGTCCAGCAGCAGCTGGCCCGCGATTTCCCGAACGTGCAGGTGAAGACGTGGAAGGAGATCAACCGCCCGCTCTTTCTGGCGCTGCGGCTGGAAAAGATCGTGATGTTCGTGACCATCTCGCTGATCATCTTCGTGGCGGCCCTGAACCTGATCTCGTCGCTTTCCATGCTCATCCTGGAGAAGCGGCCGGGCGTGGGCGTGCTGCGGACCCTCGGCGCCACCGAACGGACGATCCTGCTCGTCTTTCTCGCCGTCGGACTCCTGATCGGAATCACCGGAACCATCGTCGGAAATATCTTCGGACTGGGCATCGCCTTCGCCGCGAACCACTTCCATCTCATTCCGCTGCCGAGCGATCTGTACTTCATCCATTATCTTCCGTTCACCGTCGAGCCTGGCGATGTGGCCGGCGTCAACGTCGTGGCCATCGCCCTGTCGGTGCTGGCCACCTGGTATCCGGCGCGCGCGGCCTCGCGTCTCGACCCGATCGACGCCATCCGCGAGGAAGCATGAAACGGACGGCCGTTCTCGCCGCGCTCCTGCTGCTGTCGTGTGAGCCGCTGGTGCGCCGCACGGTCACGCTGGCGTTCGACGACACCGGAGAGCGGGTGACGATCTCCGCGACGACCACGCTGGCCACCGACGTCGAGGGGACAAAGCGGGAAGCGCGGGTCGACGAGGAGCGCGAGGCCCTCCTCGCCGGCACCGATCCCTGGAGTATCCGCTTCGCCAACGCCAATCCCGAAGCCGATCGCGTGGTCATGGAACGGAAGCATGGCGCGCTGCAGTCGCTCGAACACATCGCCACCGTCCCGGTCGAGAATCTGCAGAAGTTCTTCTTCGACACGCCGATCACCGTGAGCCTCATTCACGGAGACGGGTGGCTGGAGCTGTTGCTGATCCCGGGCACGAGCACGCGGGCCACGCGCCGTCAGCAGCAGCGGGTCGACGAAGCGCTGCGGGAGGACTCGCGGCGGGCGGCCGCGTATTTCTCCGCCGTGCGCTCGATGTATCTCTACCTCGACGAGAAACCGCAGCGCGCCGTCGACCTCTTCGCCGACGTGTTCGGGCACGACGACAAGACCCCGCCGCGGCTGTCGAACGATGAGCAATCGCTGACCGCGGCGGTGCGGGATTCGGTCGACTCACTCTACGAGGCGACGGAAGGGAACCTCGATGCGCGCGACTTCGATGCCGTCTTCAATCCGTTCGCCGCCGACGTGCGGGTCGTCGTGCCGACGCAGCCGCTGCTGTCGGAGGGCTTCGCGCGGATGGCGGACGGCTCGCTGCTGATCAAGCCTCCGACGCCGCTCGAAGCGGTCGGGGCGCTTGAAGGGCGCTGGATCACGCCCGACCCTCTGGCGGCGATGCTGCGCGCGCCGAAGGACGAGAACCCGAACGAGTTCGTGGCCTCGATCGCCGCCATGCCCCGGCGCGCCGAGCCGGTGGTCGTGCCCTCGGAGATCGCCGATGCGCTCGCGGCGACCATGCGGCCGGCGCCGCAATATCGCGTGCGCTGGATCGTCAAGGGAGCACTACAACAGAATCGATGATCTCTGCTGGCATCCGGGCCTTGTGCTCCGCGGTGAATCGCCGCCGCGTCGGGCGGCCTTCTACTTCCGGATCCGAAACCCCTACTACGTTGTCGTTCGACATCTCTCTTTCGCCTCACCCCGCCCTGATACTCGAATCTCACTGAGGCAACTGTCTCACTTCACGTTGACACACAGGGTGTCACCCTTTCCGGTCAGGGCGAGCGAGCTGCACACAGACTGTTCGTGTCCCGACTGGTCGAATCCGCGCAAGCACATCGCCGCGGTCTACTACCTCCTCGGCGAGGAATTCGACCGCGATCCGTTCCTGATCTTCCGGCTGCTACTCCGCGATGGCGTGACATAGGGCTGAACAGGATTCCTCAGAAAGCTGGATGGTCTGCGATCAGACTTCGCTTCGGCGATTGGTGCGCCACGCCTCGGCGCGCCGAGCCGGTGGTCGTGCCCTCGGAGATCGCCGATGCGCTCGCGGCGACCATGCGGCCGGCGCCGCAATACCGCGTGCGCTGGATCGTCAAGGCGCCAGCCGGCGCACCATGACCACGGCCGATTCGCCGTCGGGGTAATAGCGCGGGCGGACGTACTTCGGCGCGAACTCCAGGGTCCGGTAGAAGGCCTGGGCTCCCGCGTTCGACTGCCGGACCTCGAGCGAGAGCGTGGCGACGGCGTTCGACCGCGCGAACTCGAGGCAGCGCCGCATCAGCGCCGCGGCGATCCCTGTGCGGCGCTGCTCCTCCGCCACGGCGATCTTGTTGATGTGCATCTCGTCGACGAACCACATGGCGAAGAGGTATCCGATGACCGCGCCGCCGCGACGCGCCACCAGGCAGAATCGCCCGTCGCCGCGCAGCTCGCTCTCGAAAAACTCGCGCCTCCACGGCGAGGGGAAGGAGTCCACCTCCAGCGCGTGAATGGCGTCGAGGTCCGACCAGCGCGCCGCCGTAATCTGGACATCGTCGGCCATGG
>DATFUW010000690.1:0-5216 GCA_035260605.1 Thermoanaerobaculia bacterium
ACCTCGCGCGCCGCGGCCTCCAGCCCGTGCCGGCGCAGCGCCTCCGCTCCGATCGTGCCGTCGGCGACGTGCAGATCGATCCCGTGCCGCGCGCAGAGATCGCGCACGAAGGACTCGTCGCCGTCGGATTCCGCGCCGCGCAGATGATGATTGACGTGCGCGGCGATGATCGGCGTCCCGATCTCCACCAACGCCACGAAGAGCGCCGTCGAATCAGTCCCGCCCGATACCGCCACGAGCAGCGGCCCCTCGACACCGTGCTCCCGCAGAAAGGCGCGAACCGTATCCGCGATCACGGCAACAGCCTACAGGTTCCCCGGTATGATTGCTCTCGTCCGGAGGGTCTGCATGCAGAGAAAACGCGGCTTCACGCTGCTGGAGGTATTGATCGTCGTCGGAATCGTCGGCATCCTGGCCACGATCGCCATCGCCAACTACTACAACGCCATCCAGCGCGCGCGACAGAAGCGCACCATGGCCGATGTCCGGAGTCTCGCTCTGGCGTGGGAAGCACGGGCCATCGATGTGAAGACCTACAACGCCGCGGCCATCGGGTTCACCATGCCGGGCGCGGACCTCACGTACGGCGAGGTTTCGACGCTGCTCAGCCCGACCTACATGCGGAACATCCCGCAGTTCGACGGCTGGAACCATCCGCTGGACTTCGCCACCGACCTGCCGATCGGCGGAGGACCGGGGGCCGCTTACGCCATCCGCTCTGCCGGCCGAGACGGGGCGTTCCTCAGCGGTTCTTACACGCCGGGTCCGACGACGAACTTCGACTGTGACATCGTCTTTTCCAGCGGTGCATTCGTGGTGTGGCCCGAGGGAACGCAGCAACGATGACCCCGCGCCTGGCGCGCGCGCAGCGGATTTCGCTCCGGCCGATTTCGCGCTCCGGTGGTGCAGATGCGAGGAAGAGCGAGGAGTGAGGCGAGGCGTACGAAGGTACGCCGCAGCCGAGCGACGGAGCTGTGACGAAGCAGAGGCGCCGCCCGAGCGCGAAATCTGGTGGCGGTGAGTGGAGTCGAACCACTGACCTAGCGCTTATGAGACGCCCGCTCTAACCATCTGAGCTACACCGCCGGGCAGGATGCACGGCAGCGGTCCCCCGGGGCCGCTTGCCGCGCGAAGTATACTGAACCGTCAGAGGCGCCGAAAATTTCTCGGTGCAAATCCATGTCCTACATCAACGAACGCCAATGTGTCGGCTGTGGCGAGACTCAGGAACAGGCGCATCTCGAGTGCTGCCTGGTGTGCGGCAAATGGTTCTGCCCCGATTGCTCCTTCAAGCAGACCGGGCGCCGCTTCTGTTCCCAGGCCTGCGCGCGCGATTTTTTCTGGGGAGACAGTGATGAAGACGACACCGAAGAAATTCCCGGCACCGACGACTGAGCCGGAGGCGGCGCAGGCCGATCTTCTCCACCGTCCCCGCCGGCTGCGGCGCACCGAATCGATCCGCTCGCTCGTCCGCGAGACCGTGGTCCGTCCCGAGGACCTGATCTATCCGTTGTTCGTCGTGCCGGAGAACCGGCCGCGCGTGGAGATCCGTTCCATGCCGGGCGTGTGGCAGAACCGCGTGCGCGAGATCGTCGATGAGACTCGGCGCGCCGCCGACGCGGGCATCCGGGCGATTCTTCTGTTCGGGATTCCCGAGGTGAAGGACCCGATCGGTTCGGCGTCGTGGGACCCGAGCGGACCGGTGCAGTCAGCCATCGAGGCGGTCAAACGGGCGGTTCCCGAGATGACGGTGATGGCCGACGTCTGCCTCTGCGAATATACCGATCATGGGCACTGCGGCGTGATCGAGGGCGGCGACGTCGACAATGACGCCACGCTTCCGCTGCTCGCGCGGCAGGCAGTTTCGTTCGCCGGCGCCGGTGCAGACTTCGTGGCACCGTCGGACATGATGGACGGCCGGGTGGGAGCGATCCGCCGCGCGCTCGACGAGGCCAAGATGCCGGAGGTCGGCATCATGGCCTACTCCGCGAAATACGCCTCGGGCTTCTACGGCCCCTTCCGCGAGGCGGCCGAGTCGGCGCCGCAGTTCGGCGACCGCCGCTCCTATCAGATGGACCCGGCGAACATCCGCGAGGCCATCCGGGAGATGGAGCTCGACGTGGACGAGGGGGCGGACATGATCATGGTCAAGCCGGCGCTGGCCTACCTCGACGTCATCCGCGCCGCGCGTGAGCGCTTCGACCTGCCGGTGGCCGCGTACAACGTCAGCGGCGAATACTCCATGGTCAAAGCGGCCGCGGAGCGCGGCTGGATCGACGGCACGCGGGTGATGAACGAGATCCTCACGTCGATCAAGCGCGCCGGAGCGGACCTGATCATCACCTACCATGCCGTCGACGCTGTAGGGCGCTGATCTGAGCGCTGATTTCGTGCAGCAATAGCTTACGAGACTCGTGCGAGAATCGGCTTCTGATGCATCGACGGCGTTGCTGCCTGCAGAGATTTCTCGCGGCCGCGAGTCTGGTGATCCTGGCGATCACGGAGTGCGCGCCGCATTCCCAGGGCGACGCCCCGATCGGTTATGACCCGGCGCCGGCCGCCGAAGTCCTGCACATCTACCGCTGCGACGGCCGTCCCGCCGGGGTCACGCATCTCCATCGCGACAGAGAACAGCCGATCAAGCCATGCCTGGCCTGCCTCCGCCAACACATGCAGGCCACGGGATTGGCCATCGCACTGGGGGCGCTGCACATTCCCGCGCACTTCCTCATCGTCGCCGCGCGCATCACGCACGCGCGCATCCTTCGCCTTCGCAAGTCCTCCCGCGGTCCTCCAGCGCTGAGCACCTGACCCTCGCTCACAGCTGTTCGAAGTGATTTCAGGAGGAACTCATGCGCACCCTATTCCGGGTTGCTCTGATCATGGCCCTTTTCGCTTCCCCGGCACTGTTTGCGGAGAGTGCCGGCGTCGTCCGCGGCAAGGTCGTCGCCCCCGACAACACGCCGATGCCTGGCGTGACGGTCCAGCTCCGGAACGATGTGACCGGATTCAAGCAGGAGACCCGGACGGGAACGGACGGCACGTTCACGTTCTTCAACGTCCCGTTCAATCCATATCAGATCCACGTCGACGTGCAGGGCTTCGCGCCAATCACGACCGACATCGACGTTCACACAGCAGTTCCCGTCGCCCCGACGATCAAGCTGGCGGTCCCGACGGTGTCGGAATCGATCAGTGTCACGGCGATGCCGTCGGTTGCCGCGCTGGAAACCGACAATACACAGAGCCACATCGACATCGACAAGTCGTACATCGCCAAGGCGCCGGCCGCTGTCGCATCCCGTGCCATGGAGCAGATCGTGACGTCGACACCCGGTTTCGCGAAAGACGAGAACGGCCGCTACCACTTCCAGGGAGCGCACAGCCAGAGCGAATACGTCGTCGACGGACAGACCATTTCGGACCAGACCGGCATTACGTTCTCGAACTCGATCGATCCCGGCATCGCGCAGGGAATCGAGATCATCTACGGCAACATCCCGGCCGAATTCGGCGAGAAGATCGGCGCGGTCATCAATCTGACGACGAAGTCGGGCCTCGGCTCCTGGGCGGCCAGGACGACCGCGTATGCCGGTGCGTCAAGTTTCGCCACGACTGAGGCCGGCGTCTCCGTCGGCGGCGGATCGCAGACGTTCGGCTACTTCGGCACGGTCGCCGGATCGCGATCGAGCCGATTCCTCGATCCGGTCAACTTCGACAATCTTCACAACCACGGAAACACGGTTCGCGGATTTCTGCGCCTCGACCGGCAGTCTGCGGATGCGAAGGATGCGTTTCGCTTCACGACGCTCCTCGGTTCGACGCATCGCGACGCGCCGAACACGTTCACGCAGGAGACTTCGGGTCAGGCCGAGACGGTGCGAAGCAATGACGAGAACTTCAACGCCGGCTGGCAGAGGATCTTCTCCGGTGCCTCGCTGATAGAGTTCCTGGCCTTCGCCCGATTTTCGAAATTCCAGCTCAATCCATCGGCGGGCGACACGCCGGTCACCGCTTCGTCGAACCGCACGCTGAACAACTACGGAATCGCCCCGTCGTACACCTGGACCAACGAGTTTCACGAGATCAAGGCCGGCGTGACGTGGAAGCGCTATCCGATCCGGGAGCACTTCGCATTCGGTATTACCGATCCCGGTCTCAACGATCCTGAGTCGCCGGATTCCAACCCGAACCTGGCGCCGTACGATCTGACTCGCGGCGGATCGCTGTTCTCCTTCGACGGCAGCAGAACCGGCACGTACTACGCCGCATACGGGCAGGACAACATCCGATGGAAAGGCTTCACCGCGAATCTCGGCCTCCGGTACGACAACAACAATCTGCCTCTCGAGGACACGGCATGGGAGCCGCGCATCGGACTCGCGTATTACCTGGAGGCGACAAAGACGGTGTTCCGCGCTTCGTTCAATCGCGTGCTCTACACGCCGGAGTTCGAGAACATCCTGCTCAGCTCCTCGACGGCGGCAGCGGCGCTCGTTCCGCCGATCGTGCAGCAGTCGCACGCGCTGGGCGGCGGCGAGCTTCCGGTTCCCTCGGAGCGCCAGAATGCGTACGACGCCGGCGTGCAGCAGGCGATCGGCCCGAAGCTGCGCCTGGATGCGGATTACTGGAAGCGCAAATCAAGATTCGCGGGCGATCAGGATCAGTTCGAGAACACCGGAATCGTCTTCCCGCTGGCGTTTTCCGGAGGAGATCTGAGCGGCTGGAACCTTCGCCTCGATCTGGCGCAAACGCACGGACTTCGCGGGTTCCTGTCCCTGGGCCACACGCATGCGGTCTACATCCCACCGCTCCGCGGTGGATTGTTCCTCGATCAGGGAGCGCTCGACACGATCACCGGCGGGCCTTTCCTGATCGATCACGATCAGAAGCTACAGGCCCAGGGCTCTCTGACTTACGACATCGCCAACTCGGGCATCTGGGCAGCCACGAACGTCCGCTATGACTCGGGGCTTGTCACCGACGCCAGTCCCGCCGATCTGATCAATGACCCCGACAATTTCTTCGCGGCGCCATACGTCACGGTCAAAGCGGGCACGGATCTCAACCCGAACCGCATCAAGCCGCGGACGATCATCGACTTCTCGCTCGGCGCCGACCTCCAGCAGTACCACATCCCGATCAGCGTTCAGGGAGATCTGTTGAATGCCACGAACAAGAAGGGGCTGTACAACATCGAGTCGGTGTTCGGGGGG
>DATFUW010000691.1:0-2494 GCA_035260605.1 Thermoanaerobaculia bacterium
AGCATGACTCCGCTCATGGATGATGAGTACTTTCGGGGCGGGGTGCGCCGCACCTCGCGTGATTTCGACGACCGCTCCACCGCGTTCGGCGTGGCCTCGGTCTGCTACTCCCACGCCGTGACCGACATCGCCAACGTCTTCACCTACATCTGGAAGGAAGCGGGCGGCGATGTCCGCCCGGCGCTTTCGACGCGCGCGGCCCGTGGGATTCCGAATGCACCTTGAGCGCGCCATCCTCTCCGTCTCCGACAAGAGCGGCATCGTCGATCTTGCCCGCGCGCTGCGCGCCCGCGGGGTCGAGATTCTGTCGACCGGCGGAACGGCGAAGCACCTCCGCGACGGCGGGGTCGAGGTGACCTCGATCGCCTCGTGGTCCGGCGCGCCGGAGATTCTCGGCGGCCGGGTGAAGACCCTCACTCCCCGCGTCTTCGGGGCCATTCTGTTCGACCGCGGAAACGCCGAGCACCGCGCCGACATCGACCGGCTGAAGATCCCCTCGATCGACGTGGTGGCCGTCAATCTTTACCCGTTCGAGTCCACCATTGCCCGCCAGGGCGTGACCGTGGCCGAGGCGGTCGAGCAGATCGATATCGGCGGCCCGTCGATGCTCCGGGCTGCGGCGAAGAACTTCCGCTCCGTCCTTCCGCTCTGTGATCCATCGCTCTACGGCGAATTCATCGACCAGCTCGGGCGCGGCGAGATCAGCGACGAGTTCCGCCTCCGCTGCGCCGTGGCCGTTTTCGAGAAGACCTCGGCGTACGACCGCACGATCGCCGACTTCCTGCTCGGGCAAGACCGCAACGGCGGCACGCTCGCGCTGCAATTGCGAAAGTTCCAGGACCTTCGCTACGGCGAGAATCCGCACCAGACCGCGGCCTTCTACGCCAACGGTACTCCCTTCCGCCAGATCCAGGGAAAGGAGTTGTCGTACAACAACCTGCTCGACCTGGACGGCGCGATGCGCGTGGCGCACTCCTTTTCGGAGCCGGCGGCCGCGGTGATCAAGCACACCAATCCCTGCGGCGTCGCTCGGCGCGGGACGCTCTCCGCATCGCTGCGCGCAGCCATCGACGCGGATCCAGTCTCCGCATTCGGAGGGATCGTGGCCACCAACCGCGAGTTCGATGAAGCGTGCGCCAATGCGATCGGAACGCTCTTTCTCGAGGTCGTCGTGGCGCCGTCGTTCACCGAGGGAGCGCTGGGCGTGTTGGCGAAGAAGAAGAACCTGCGCGTCATCGCCGCGCCGGCGCCATCGAGCAGCGTCGAATACCGCAGCGCCGCCGGCGGGCTCCTGGCCCAGGGTGTCGACCGCGTAAGCGGGCGCGACGGATGGAAGGTGGTCACCGAGCGCCAGCCGTCGGCGGAGGAGATGAACGGCCTGGAGTTCGCCTGGATCGTCTGCGCCAACGTGAAATCGAACGCCATCGTGCTGACGGGCGAATGGCAGTCGATCGGCATCGGCGCCGGTCAGATGAGCCGCGTCGATGCGGCGAAGGTGGCCATCATGAAAGCCACCGCGCCGACAGCCGGAACCTTCGCCGCCTCCGACGCCTTCTTCCCGTTCCGCGACGGCCTGGACGTGCTTGCCGACGCCGGCGTACGGGCCGTGATTCAGCCCGGCGGCTCCGTGCGCGACGCCGAAGTCATCGCCGCTGCGAACGAGCGCGGCCTGGCGATGGTGGTCACCGGAGAGCGGCACTTCCGGCACTGATCGATGGCGGCCGCGGGTTGCGGCCGGCGCCCATCGTCACGTCCGAAGGACGCCGGCGCGCTCGAACACTTTCGCCTCGACGAACACGTCGACCAGCGAGCTGTCGAGCAGACCGTCGTCGACTTCCATCCGCAGGATGTCGATGGCTCGATCGGTGGAGACGGCACGTTTGTAAGGGCGGTCGCTCGCCGTGAGCGCGTCGTAGATGTCCGACACGGTCATCATGCGCGACTGGATGGGGATCTCGGGGGCCGTGAGCTGACGAGGATAGCCGCGCCCGTTGAGTTTCTCGTGGTGTGCGTAGGCGATGTGCGGGACGCTGACCAGGTCCTTGGTCCAGGGGATCTTCTGCAGGAAGTTGAACGTGTGCGTGACGTGACTCTCGATCTCGCTCCGCTCGCCGGCGTCGAGATTTCCCTTGCGGATCGAGAGAATCTTCGCCTCGTCCGGTTCGATGAGCGGCCGCCGCTCGCCGCGGATGTCGAGGAAATCGCGCTGCGCGAGCTGCTGGAGGTACTGGAAGTCCCCCTCGGGGAGGACGGTGGGCTCGTTGGACTGCGCCACGATGGCGAAGTCGCGGCGCAGCTTTTCGAGATCCTGCCGCACCTCGGCATCGGCTTTGGCCGCGAACGCGTCGTAGCCCTCGCGGCCATGCTGCAGCAGGTACGCGATCTTGCGGCGGTACGACTCCGCCTCGACTTCCTTCATCACGTAGTCGAAGCGGCCGCGGATGGTGTCCAGTTGCATCGGGTAGAGCTTCTTTTCCTTGACCAGGATCTGCTC
>DATFUW010000692.1:0-13959 GCA_035260605.1 Thermoanaerobaculia bacterium
ACGCGGAGCCGGCTGTGAATCCGATCAGCGGAACCGCACCGTGCAATCCGGCGCGTGCCTGCATCGCAACCGTGCATCGACCGGTGCCAGCGACGTGATCTGCAGTCCGTCGCGCGGCACTTCGCCGTAGGCGGCGATGACGTGGCGGCCCGGCCCCGCGGCCTCCTTCACCACCCGGGCGAACGACAGTCCCGTGTAACAGCTCTGCAGGATGATCGTGGCGTCGGGAGCGAGCTCGGAGAAGAAGGCGCGCAGCCGCGGCTCGCTCATGCCCGTCAGCGTCGCGGCGTCGCGTCCGTCGAGCGACATGCTGAACGGCGATCCGTGCCCGGAGAGGACCAGCAGCCTGGCCCCCCGGACGTCGATGGCGAACATCTGGTCGGCCGTCCCGACCTGGTCGTGCACCTGGAGATCGAACTCCCGCCGCAGCTCCCGCTGCAGGTCGCGCTGGTGCCGCGTGTAAAAGACGTGCCGGAAGACGGCGTGCTCGCGCGGGTAGATCATGACCGCCCGCTCGCGCGGCACGAGCGGCGCTGCGATCAACAGCAGCGCGAGAAAGAAGGGCATCCGATGTCCGGACCGAAGCGGACGCTTCCATTGTAACGGATGCGCCCGGTCGCGTACGATTACACGGTGCCCCCGGTCCAATCCATGCCCGAGCGCCGTGCGAAGAAACGGATCGCGCTGCAGCAGTGTCTGCTCGCCCGTTTCGGCACGGTCGGCGCGGTGGTCCTCGACATCACCGACGCCGGCGCGCGGATCGAACACCTCGAACGGCTCTACCTGCGCAAGGAATCGCCCTTCCGCTTCGAGTGGAAGCAGCGGACGATCGAGGCTACCGCCGAGGTGAAGTCGTGTTCCGTACACCATTTCGTCGCCGGCGATCAGGGCGCGACGGTGTACCAGTCGGGACTGCACTTCACCGCGTACGCGGGCGATTCGCACGAACGCATGCACGACTTCATCTCCGCAACGGTCGCCCGCTCGCTCGCAGAGCAGCTCGCGAATGCCCGCGGGGTGGAGCGGCCGATCGCGCCCTATCCTTCCCCGGCGAAAATCCCCGACCGCGGCTTTCTGCGATGCACGCTCGTCGGCGGATCGCATTTCGACCGCAAGTGGAGCCGCACGCCGGACCAGCCGCCCGACGGATTCACCATCTCCGCCGCCGAGCCGCCCGATCAGGTCGAGCAGCTCTGCGTCACGTATCTCACCGGCGACGAACAGCAGCGGCGGCTCATCCGCGAAATGGCGCGGATGAGCGTCGACCGCGTCAGCGAATCGATCTGAGGAACTCGCCGAACGGTTTCTCCCACACCGCGGCCAGCGTGTGCGTGCCGTGCCCTTGCGTCCGTTCGCTCATCGGAATCAACAGATACCGCCCCTGCTTCACGCGCCGGATCAGACGCTCCATGACTCCCAGCTCCGGCGGATTGATGAAATCGTCGGCGGAGTTGATCGCCAGCAGCGGCGCCTCGATCTTCTCCAGCTCCGGCGACGGATCGTAGTCGCGCGAAGCGTCGAGCGCGTAGAAGAGATCGTCCTCGTGCAGCGTCTTCACCCGGTTCTGCATCTGCGTCTGGAGCCAGTGGTCGGCATCCACGGCAGTGGGCAATGCCTTCTCCCACGGAAGCGGGGCGCTCGTGACCAGCATCAGGATCTGCAGCGCGGCGACCGGATTGCGGTTGTGCAGATCGTCAGTCATCATCTTGCGCCACACGCGGTTTCTTCCGGCGATGGCCTCCGGACGGCTGGCCAGCGGCACGAGCGCGTCCATCATCTTCGGCCACCGCTCTCCCCACATCCAGGTGTGCATCCCGCCCATCGACGTTCCCATGACCAGGAACAGATGGTCGATGCCCAGGCCCTCGGTCACCAGGCGATGCTGCAAATCGACCATGTCCTCGTAGTCGTAGTGCGGGAACTGCCAGTGCTGCCCGTCGCTCGGTTTCGACGACGCGCCGTGGCCGAGGTTGTCGGGAATGATGATGAAGTAGCGCTGCGCATCGAGCACGCCCCCCGGCGCGAAGAGGACGCCTGCGAAGCGGTCGTTCAGGAACTGGTGCAGCGATCCCCCCGTCCCATGCAGCACGAGCACGCCGTTGCCCGGCCGCTGCGTGCCGATGGTGGCGTAATGGATGTGGACCTCGGGAAGCACCGCCCCCGACCGGAGGTGGTAGTCGTGCACGACGAAATCGTGCTCGACCGGCGCGGGATAGTTCGCGCCGAAGGCGGAGGTGGTGGCAGCGAGCAGAATGGCAATCACGAATCGCATGCCCCAAGTGTAGGACACGCGCGCGCCGCGCAGTACGCCCCGTTCACATCGCCGGCTCGAGCGCCCCTTCTTCGATCCACCGAGCCACCAGGCGCCGGATGCGGTACGCGTCGGCGTTGATCTGCGGCTCCCACTCGGTGATCGGCGCGCCGGACGAGGCCTTCACCCACACCTCGCGAATGATCGCCGGATCGCTCTCCTCCGGGTCGGGCGCGGGGCGCTGTGTCGTTCCTTTCAGGGCCATGGCGTCCGGCGCGACGACGCTCGCCTGTTTCAGCTCGTCGTGGCGGCGGATCCCCTCGAGCAGCAGCGGCATGATCGCCTGCGGCTTCACGCGGTCCTTCACACTGAACGCCGATTGCGGGACGAAGGCGAACGTTCCGACGATCGGCCGCTCGAGCATCTGATAGACCGCGTCGGCCCCGCGCAACGCTCCGGCCTGCGCGTCGCCGAACTGCCCTTCGACGAAGAGGATCTTTCCGGTGGTCTGCCCGCCCTGCTTGTTGCTGAAGGTGACGATCCCCGTGGCCTGATTGTCGGCCAGCGACTGCATGAGCGCCGGCAGCCCGAAGAACTGCAGGTCGCCGCTGAGCGATGCCGCCGATGCCTCGGCCGCGGAGGCCTGCGTCGCGGAGGTCCCGAGATGCTCCAGCGCCGCTGCGGCGACCTTGCCCACGTCCTCGTCCGGAAACCGCTGGGCGATCTCCGAGAAGAGCGACTCCACCTTCTCGGACCGCGTGCTCGAGAGCGCCTCGATCAGCGTCACCGGCGCGGCCTGCATCCGCAGCACGACCCTCCCGAGGATCTTCTTCGGCAGATCGTCGCGGATGGCTTTGACGATCACGGCGACGGTTGGTTCGTCGAACGACAGATCGTGCTGTGCGAGCGCCGCGAGCCGGGCTCGCGTGTCGCCGAGCGCCGGGTTCGGCTTCATGCCGTGCCGGGCCACCGCCAGCAGCGCCGCCGGCGATCCGATCCGCGCCAGGGCCCCGACGATCCGGTCGAGCAGTTTCTGCATCTCCTCGACCGGATAGAGCGAGGTGTCGTTGCGCACCAGCATGGCCTCGAACTCGGCGAGGCGGAGCACCAGCAGCTTGGCCGCCTGGTCGCTCTTGATCTGCCCCACCGGGATCACCGCTTCCTTGATCACGTAGATGTTCTGCCCGCGCGACGAGGCACGCGTGAGGAGCTCGATCTCCCGCTCCGCCCCCTCGTTGCTCTCGCGCGGGATGCGATGCAGCAGGTAGATCACGTTCCGCAGGTAGTACGTGTCCGCCTCGGCCTGCGGGCGTCCGAGCTCGGTGGCCAGTTCATCGAGGGCCCGCTCCCGCGCCTGAGCGCCGTGGGCCTCGAGCAGTCCGAGGAGCGAGCGCCGGCGTTCGGGCCGCTGCTCGCCCCGCAGATCGAGAAAGAGCGAGTCCGCACGGAGCGTCGGGAAATGCGAAAGCGCGCCCGGCAGCAGCGCCCGCCGGTTCTTGTGCTCCGCGTATTTCCTGATCTGCTCCGTGTCGAGCGTCTGCACCGCCTCGGCCTGCACGCGCTCGATCGTCGAGGAATCGATCTTCTTTTCCAGCACGACCTTCTGCGCGAGCTCCAGCATCTGGATCGCCGCGGAGAGCGCGCCGGTGTTGAACTGCTGCACCGCGCAGAGCATCAGCCCGCGGTAGCGCTTCGTCATCTCCGCCGGATCGTTCGTCAGGGAGATGATCTTGTGCATGGCCTCGATCGGCGCGGGAGGCTTCACCGCCGCGCCGGGCGGCACGACGATGTCCCACGACGGGACGTTGCCCGCCAGGACTTCGATCAGCTTCGCCGGATCGGCCTCTCCGGTGTACTGCTTGAGCGAGTCGAGGTATTCGCGGAGCTGCTGATCCGAGGTCGACGACGCCGCGGCCATGGCCAGCAGGTCGGCGGCCGGCTGCGGCGCGGGGACGGACGGCGGGACGCCCCCGCCGGACGGCGCCGCCGCGGGCCGAACGTACTTTGCCAGCCGCTCGATCACCAGCCCGAGGCGCCGTGCGCTCTTCGCCACGACATCGGTCAGCGGCACGCTCGCCGGCTTCGCCTTCGGCACCCCGCTCCGCGAGATCTCCACCGTCGTCGACGAGAGCAGCGCCGCACTCGCCGAGTCGCGCATGGCCACCAGATTCGTCCGCAGCGCGTCGCGCTCCTCGGGTGGGCAGATCTCCAGCGCAAGCGGCATGATCCCATTCAGATACGCCTCGATTGCCCCACGGTCGACGAGCTTCAGCAGGCTGAACGAATAGATCTTGTTCACGGCGTGAAACAGGCAGTCCGACATCGAGACCTGCTGGAAGCGGATCTGCTCCACGGCCCACCCGTGGATCTGCTTCATCGCCAGTTGCGGCGGCTGCGACATCAGCGTCTCCACCGCGTCGGATGCCGTGAGCGGGGGAATCTGGTCGAGCAGATACCGCTGCAGATCAATCAGCGCCGCTTGCACGTCTTCGGTCAAGGCGGAGTTATTCTACGCGGACGAACGGGGCGGCGGGCCCCTCCGGGCCGCCGCCCCGCAATCCTGCCCGCCCGGCTATCTCCGCTGGTCGTGCGGCACGACCACGGTGGTCGATCCGGTGCCCACGTTCCCGGAGAAGTCGCGCGCCTGGTAGGTGATCGTGTAGACGCGGTCCTCGTTCGAAGTGGCGTCGCGTTCGGCCCGCAGGAAGATGTTTCCCGCTGCGTCGACGCTGACGTCGGGGGACGACTGACCGGCCCCGCGGACGCCATCACCCTGATTGCTGGTCACGGAGACAAAGGACACGACGGGGTTCGGATCGAGGTTGTCGGTGGCCACGGCATGCACGTCGATCTCCACCATCCGGTGATTGACCGGCCACAGCACGCTCGGCGACGCACTGATGGTCACCGTCGGCGGGATGGTGTCGAGCGGCGCGACGAACCCGATGAAGTCACTCGCCTTGAATGCCTTTGTCATGTATGCCGTGGGGACGTTCAGCGACTGCCCCTGACCCTGCATGGTGAAATTCGACAGGAAATACGGCCCGTCGACGGCGTTCTGGCCGATCGGCGTCCCGGGGAAGTCGAACTCCAGTCTCGTCGCTCCGCTCTGCAGCGGCAGCGAGCCGGCGATCGTCCCAAGCATGCGACCGTTGCGGTCCGTGAGACTCACCGAGATGCTGTACGCGCCGGCGAGGTCGGCATCGACTCCCAGAAAGACGACGAGCACGCGGTACGGAGACGTGTTGACCGGAGCGGCGATCGAGTCTCCCGTTCCGTTCAGCGCCAGCCGCAGATGCTGCAGTTGCGACAGCAGATACGGCAGGGTCAGCCCGAGGTCGTTCTGCACGTCGGCCGTCACCAGGTCGCCGTGCACCTCTTCGGCAAACGACACCTCGGCGATGGTGTACGGACCGTCGATGGCCAGGTTGGTGAGGATCTGCTCGGCACTGAAGCTCACCTCGACGGACCCGGTGCCGAGCGCGAACGTCTGCTCCACGCTCTGCGGCGTCTCGTTCCCGTTGGATGCGCGCAGCACGACCGAGACGATGTAGGTCCCTGCTTCGAAGATGTTTGCGGTGGGCGTAATCCCGATTCGGTCATAGAGGCCGTCCTCGTTGTCGTCGATGGGGCGGTCCGTCACGCTGATGATCTGAGCGTGCCCGGACGTCTGCGTCGTGGCCCCCAGGGCCTCGACCGCAGGCGCAGCAAGCATCACCAGCGCCGCGATGAGAGAGAGTGATCGTTTCATGATGGCCCTCCGCGATCGAGTGAATCATCGCCGAAGGCTGTTAGGCGTGACGGAACGCACAGCGCGAGTGACCGTCGTCACGCGGATGCGACATTTGCGCGTGATGAAAGTGCTGAAGGAGGTTACGACCCGGCGACCACCGACAGAATCCCTTGGCCGAGGTCTGCCAGCTTCACCTCGCCGATCCCGAACACCTCGGCCAGCTCCCCGAGGCTGTGCGGGCGCAGTCGCGCGATCTCGCGCAGCGAGCGGTCGCCGAGGATGATGTACGGCGGCACGCCGCGGGCGGACGCCAGCTCGCGCCGGAACTTCCGCAGCGATTCGAAGAGCTTCTCGTCGACCCCTTCCCACGACTCGCGCTCCGCCTTCGCCTTCCGTCGCCCCTTGCGCGCGATCTGCACCAGCCGCACTTCTTCCTCGCCGCGCAGCACACCGCGGGCGCCGGCGGTCAGTTTCAGCACCGGATACTGCTCCCCGTCCTGCGCCAGCAGGCCGTGTCCGATCAACTGATAGATCCAGTCGCGAAGCTCCCCTTGCGGGTGATCGGCCAGCAGACCGTACGTGCTCAGGCGGTCGTGTCCCAGCTTCCGCACGCGATCGGTCTCTTCGCCGCGCAGCACGGAAATCACATGCCCGATACCGAAGCGCTGGTCGACGCGCACCACGCACGAGAGGATCTTCTGGGCGATCACCGTCGCGCCGGCGACCTCCTCGACGTCCCCCAGGCAGAGGTCGCACGCCGCGCAGCTCGGCTTCGCGTACTCCTCGCCGAAGTACTGCACCAGCGCGCGGTGGCGGCAGACCGCACCGCGCGCATAGCGGTCGATATCGTCGATGTGATGCAGCGACGCGCGCACGTAGTCCGGTGTGGCGCCTCCCTCGGCGGCGCTCCGCTCCACGATCGAACGCCACAGCAGCACGTCCGCCGCCGAGTAGAGCAGCACGCAATCGGCTTCCAGTCCGTCCCGCCCCGCCCGCCCGGTCTCCTGCTGGTAGTGCTCGATCGACTTCGGCAGCCCGGTGTGCAGCACGAAACGAATGTTCGAACGGTCGATCCCCATCCCGAAGGCCACCGTGGCCACGACGATGTTGCACGACTCCTCGGCGAAGGCGTTCTGCGTGGCCGTCCGCGCCGCCGGCGCCAGGCCGGCGTGGTACGCGCGGGCGTCGATTCCCCGCTTGCGCAGCGATGCCGTCAGCTCATCCACGTCCTTCTTTCGGATGCAGTAGATGATTCCGGCCTCTCCCGAGTGGCGCTCGATCACCTCGAGCGTCTGATTGAGCGGTTCGACGCGCGGCAGTACGCGGTAGGACAGGTTCGCCCGGTCGAACGTACCGATCAGCACGTCCGGATCACGCAGGCGCAGTTGTGCGGCGATGTCGCGCCGCACCGACTCGGTCGCCGTCGCCGTATAGGCATGCAACGCCGCCTCGGGAAAGCGGTCGCGCAGCGCTCCGAGCTGCCGATACTCCGGACGGAAATCGTGTCCCCAGTGACTGATGCAATGCGCCTCGTCGATGGCGAAGGTGCGTACGCCCAGCTCCGCCAGGAAGTCGACGAAGCGGTCGGCCGCCAGCCGCTCCGGCGAGATGAAGAGCAGCCGCAGGCTCCGCTCACGCGCCGCCTGCACGAGATCGCGCTTCTGCACCGCGGTCGTCGTGCTGTTCAGCTCCCGCGCGTCGATTCCCAGCTCGCGCAGGGAGTCCACCTGGTCCTTCATCAGGGAGATCAGCGGCGAGATGACGACGGTCAGCTCTCCCGTCAATTGAGGAGGCAACTGGTAGCAGAGCGACTTCCCGCCGCCCGTCGGCAGCACCACGAGCGAGTCCCGACGCCCCAGCGCTGCGTCGATGGCCCGCTCCTGCAGCGGCCGCAGCGACTCGAATCCCCACGTGCGGCGGAGAATCTCGGTCACGCGGGGATCGGGCACGCCGAATTTTACTGCGCCACGAGGGCGCGCGCGATCACTCCGGCCGCATGATGCTCGCCCACGGCATCTTCCGTACGGCGAGCACCATGGAGTCGAGTTCCTGCTGCGTGGCGGTCGTCCCGAGTTTGGCCTGGATGTAGGCGACCTCGGGCGAGACGAGGCCCTGTCCCAGAAGCCGGATCGCGGCTTTCCGCAGATTCACTTCCGAGACCTGGACCGTCGTCTCGCGCGGCATCAGAAACGCCGTTTCTGCGGCTGCGCTTCGTTCACCTTCAGCACGCTGCCTTTGACTTCCTTACCGTTGAGCCCGCTGATGGCCGCTTTCGCCTGACTGTCGTCCTGAAATTCGACGAATCCGAAACCACGCGGTGCTCCCGTGTCGCGGTCTTTCACCAGCGTCACCGACTGCGCGGTGCCGAACGGCGCCACCAGCGCGGCAAAGTCCGCGTCGGTCATATCCCTGGATAGATTTCCGATGTACAGCTTCATTGAGAGACTCCCTTTAGCGCCGCCCCTGCGGGCGGCCGTTCGCTAAGCTTCGAAATTCCAGGAACCATGACTTAGCTCAGGAGCCTGAAGGACGGAAGCAATCCCCCGCCGGTGTCAAGATACTCGTTTCCGTGCAGCCTGTCACCGCGTCTATTCCATCATTGACTATTTTCCAGAATCGTTCAAAGTGGGGGGACCATTCGCGAACTCACACTCGAAACACCACGCACCGCTCCCATCGTTTCCAGCCTCGGCCCCGAGCCATGGAAGGCTCCATGGTGGAAGGCCGCCCGGGGGGACCGCAGCACGTTTGCCTACCTGATGGGCATCCACGTGCTCGCCCTTATCGGGCTGATCGCCTTTCCGGTTCCCGGCTGGAAGATCCTCGTCACCGTGCTCGGGCTGATGTGGCTCGGCGGACTGGGCATCACCGTCGCCTATCACCGCTCGCTGGCGCATGTCGCCCTGCGGCTGCATCCCATCGTGCGCCACGCACTGATCTTCTTCGCCATGTTCAGCGGCTCGGGCGCCCCCGACTCCTGGACGGCGAATCACAGGCAGCATCACGCCAAAGTCGAGACGCCCGAGGACATCTCCAGCCCGTCGATCGGCGGTTTCTGGTGGTCGCATCTGAGGTGGCTCTGGCAGGCAGGCAACGTTCCGCTCAGCCGGTGGTGTCCCGATCTCGACAAGCGGCAGTACCGCTTCTGGAACCGGATGCAGATTCCGGTGCTGGCCGTGTCGCTCTTCGGCGGACTGGTATTCGGACCGGTGGCGTTCTTCTGGCTCGGACCGATCCGGCTGGTGGCCGCGCTGCACGCGCAGTGCTTCGTGAACAGCCTCGCACACATGCGTCCGCACCGTCAGCCCGGCGAGGACTCATCGCAGAACATCGCCTGGCTCGGGATTGTGCATATGTTCCAGGGCGAGAACTGGCACGGCAATCACCACGCCAAACCATGGTCCGCGCGCCTGGGCTGGAAGCTGTGGCAACTCGACTTCGGCTGGTACACCATCGTCCTGCTCGAGTCCGTCGGCCTCGCCGCCAAAGTCCGTCGCCCCTTCTAAAGAATCCCGCCATGTAGAGCCGGCTCTCAGCCGGCTTGGAGCGCCATGTAGAGCCGGCTCTCAGCCGGCTCGGAGCGCCCCCCGCCCGCCCTCAATGCCCGATGCACTCCTTCGTCTCCGCGAGCAGCGTCCGCAGATCGACCGGCTTGGAAATCACCCCCGACACCGGCAGGTCGGCGAGTTGCGCCGCCTCTCCCGTCGTCAGCAACACCGTGTGCGCCAGCACCGCGTGATCGAGACGGCCGACCACGTCGACGCCGCGCACCTTCGGCAAGCCGATGTCGAGCAGCACCACGTCGTAATCGTCGGCCGCGAGGCGCGCGATCGCGTCGAATCCGTTGCGAACCACGGTCACTTCGTATCCCGCCTGCTCCAGCGCGCCGCGGATCAACACTCGCACCGAGGAATCGTCGTCCACCACCAGGACCCGTCGTCTCATGGCGCTGGAGAATGGCAAACGGTCTACCAGCCGTAAGTCATTGAAAACACGTGTGCGCGGTGCTGAGAATGACCGCCGGAGAGGACACCGCTGTCTCAGCGACGCCGGCGGTTGACCGGCGGCTTGCCGGCCTCGGCGCGACCATGCGTGACCTTTCGCCGGGTTCGCGTCTTCTCGACGGCGCGGAGATGGAAGTTTCCGGTGCGTTTGATGCGCCCCTGGCTCTTGCGCGTCGACTTGCGCGACGGCGTCCCCGATTCGGAGTTCTCGAGCTTCACGCCCTCTTTTCGCCCGGCGTGCGTGGAACGATTTCGCTCCGCGGTCGCGCCGCGGCCCGCGCGGCGGTCGGTCGCGCTGACGCCGGGCTTGGACGTATCGACGGGAGTGTCGCGCCGCGGCCGGCGCGGCTGCTTCGGCTTCGGCGGATGCGCCGCCCGCTCCTGCTCGATGCGAAACTGCCTTGCTTTGCGTCCCATCCGCTGACGATACCAGACATCGATACACTATCGTTGTGAAACGAATCCTGCTGCTGACCCTGCTGCTCGTTGCCGCATCCCAGGCATACGCCAAGACCCTCCGGTAGCGCGACTTTGCCGTCACTGCACACCTCGATTCCGCCGGACGTCTGCATGTGAGCGAGCGCCATACCATTCTCTTCGACGGCGACTGGAACGGTGGCGAGCGGACGTTCCACAGGAGGCTGACCGACGACCTCCGCCTCGAATCGCTCAGCCGCATCGACGACTCCGGAAATCCGGTTCCGCTCCACCGCGACAACAAGCTCGCCACCATCGACAGCTATGCCTGGCATGGATCGAACACGCTCCGCTGGCGCAGCCGCCTCCCCTCCGATCCGCCGTTTCACGGCCGCGCAATCACGTACGTCCTCGACTACACCGACGGCTACATCCTCGAGCCGCAAGGCGACGCGTACCGCCTCGATCACAACTTCGGCATGCCCGACCTCGAATATCCGATCGATCGCTCGTCGGTCGACCTGACACTCGACTCCGCGTGGCAGACGAACGCTCCCGTCGCGCTGCACCTCGAGCAGTCCAACCTCGGGCACGGCGCAAACGCCACGATCACCGACAACCTCCGTTATCTCCCGCGCGGCCGCCCGGCGTCGGTGCGCTTCCCGGTGAGCATGCCGGTGCGCTACGCCGTAGCCGGCGCGCTCGTCGCCGCCATGGCGCTGTTCACGCTGCTCTTCGTGCTCCGCGAGCGGCGCATCGGCCGCTTTCGACGGCTGCCCGCTCCCGACTCCATCGATCGCGCCTGGCTCGACGAGCATGTATTCAAGTTCCTCCCCGAGGTGGTCGGAGCAGCCTGGGACGAACGGACGGGGGCCGCGGAGGTCTGCGCCGTCCTCGCGCGGATGGTGCACGAAGGAAAGATGACCAGCCGCGTGGAGAAGGGCGGCCCGTTCAAGCGCGACGAACTCATCCTGACGCTGCAGCGCGACAAATCGTCGTTCACCGGATACGAGAAGTCGCTCGTCGACGCGCTCTTCTTCTCCGGCGACACGACCTCGACGAGCGCGATCCGCGAGCACTACCGCAGCACCGGCTTCGATCCGGTGAAGAAGATCCGCGATCCGCTGGAGAAAAAGGAGACTGCGCTGGGGCGCGACAAGGCGCCGGCGATTCCCAGGCTTCCGACGCTCGTCCTCTTCGCCGGCGGCCTCGGGCTGACGGTTGCCGCCGGATTCGAACAGTCGCTCAACATCATCGCCGCCGCCTTCGGCATGGCCGCCGTGCTGGTCCTCTATCTGCTGGGCGTCGCCGGCGCATTCGACTACCGGCGCAGACTGACCAGGCTCGGCGCCGCGTCGGTGGAGTTCGCGCTGCCCGCCGTGCTGCTCGCCGCCGTGGCCGCCGCAGCGCTCTTCCTCCCCGTGACCACGCTGTTCATCGCCGGACTGCTGCTCGCCGCGCTCGGCGCCATCCGCAGCCTCTTCAATCTGGCGAGCACGCGCGAAGCCGGCGAGCGGCTCGAGAACCGCCGCCGCCTGGCGGCCGCGCGCGCCTGGTTCATCCGTGAGCTCGCAAAACCGCAACCGGCGCTCGAAGACGCCTGGTTCCCCTACATCCTGGCCTTCGGCCTCGGCAGAGACGTCGACCGCTGGTTCCGCTCCTTCGGCGGACTCACCTCGCCCGTGATGCACGGAACGAACTTCGACACGTCATCCGGATCGTCGTCCGGCGGCGGGTGGACGGGCGGTGGCGGCGCCTTCGGCGGCGCCGGAGCCAGCGGCTCGTGGGCCGTGGCCGCCGGCGCGATGTCTGCCGGCGTCTCCGCGCCCAGCTCGAGCAGTGGCGGCGGAGGCGGCGGGGGCGGGAGTTCGGGCGGGGGCGGCGGAGGCGGGTGGTAAGGCGTGCGTCAGAACCGCGAGGCCGTCAGGATTTTCTGAAACCGCGGATCTGCGCGCAGCGAATCGAGCGCGGGATCGACCTTCAGCCAGACGAGCTGCTCGTCGTGTTCCTCGAGCGCTCGCTGCAGCGCGGCGATCGCTTCCTCTTTCCGCCCGAGGGCCGCATAGGGGTACGCGAGGTAATACGGATTCATCGCCGTCCCGAGCTTCTCCAGCTTCGCGGCGATCTCCGCGGTCTTCGCCGGCTGCCCTGCCTTCGCGTACGCGTACGCGCGCCACGCCTCGATGATCGGCGACGCGGTCTTCGGTGCTTGGTCGAACGTGGCGATCGCGGCGCGCGGATCTCCGCCGTCGCTGTACGCCCGCGCGAGGTAGGCCCACGCCTGTCCGAATTCGACAAAGTCGCTCGTGGCCTGCTTGCCGGCGGCGATCGCTCCCGCGTAGTCGCGTGCCATGTAGAGGTTCCAGATCTTCACCGACGTGATGATTCCCGACAGCGGATCGAGATCGATCGCGCGGTCGATCTCCTGCCGCGCCTGCGGAAAGCGTCCCAGAGCGGTCAGCAGTTCCGAGTACCACTGATGCGCAGTCGCGTAGTTCGGATTGAGGGCGATCGCCTTCCGATACTCCTCCTCCGCGCCTTTCCAATCGTGGTCCCAGTAATGCTTCGCGTACGCCAGCGACGTGTGCGCCTCGGCGATCGAGTCGTCGAGCTCCACCGCCTTCATCGCCGCCGCCTTCGCCTTCGGAAACGTCTCGCTCCCCGGCATCTCGGCGAACGTGCCGATCACCGCCCACGAATCGGCCAGGCCCGAGTACGCCAGGGCGAACGACGGATCGCGCTCGATGGCCTGATTGTAGAGATCGATCGAGCGCCGCAGCGAGGCGGCGTCGCGCTTGTTCCACGCATAGCGCGCCCGCAGATACAGCCGGTAGGCCTCGGGATCGTCCGTGCTGTGGCGGACCCGCGGCGCCGTCGCCCCGAACTGCCGCGCCAGATCGGCGATCAGCCTGCTCTGCGCCTGCTGCGGCGCGGCGGGATCGGCCTGGTAATGGCTCCCCCAGACGTGCGTGCCGTCGGCCGCGGTGAGCTCGACGTCGAGTTCGTTCCCGCGCAGCCGTCCGGTGACGAGCGCGTCGACGTGCAGGTCGTCCGCGATCTTCCGCGGATCGGCCCCGCCGCGATAGCGCTCCGTCGCGCTGCGGGCCATCACCCGCAGCTTCGGCACGCGCGCCAGTGCATCGATCACCGCGTCGGTCATGCCGTCGCTCACGTACACTTCCTGTTCACTCGCTCCGAAGGGGATCACCGCGATCGCATGCCTCGGCGCTGCGGAGTGCGATCGGAACTCCCGCGCCGAAAAGAGCGCCACGGCGGCGATGAGCACCGCGACGATCGCCGGAAACACCCATCCCGAGATCCGATGGGCAACCGGCGATGCTCCCCTGGCCCGCAACGCTTCGCCCAGTTCTTTGGCCGACGAAAAACGCCGGCCCGGCTCCTTCTCCAGACATCTGCGGATCACGGGCGCGAGGTCCGACTTCGCCACGCGCGGCTCGTCGCGGAGGATCGCGCTCATCGTGTCGGGAGCCGTCTGGCGGTCGAACGGCCGCATGCCGCTGACCATCTCGTTGAGGATCACGCCGAGGGAAAAG
>DATFUW010000693.1:0-3433 GCA_035260605.1 Thermoanaerobaculia bacterium
CGAACAAACAGTCGGGAGGAAAGGTCAGCGGACTCCCCGGACGGCGGACGCCGAAGCGCATGGGCGTGCGCACCGACCTCGATTTTCCCGGCACCGACCAGCGAGAGGAACCGAAGCGCTGATGACTGAAGAATCTGTCGAACCCGGCGAGGCCACACTCGTGGAGCAGAAGCGCTTCTTCACACCCGGCTGGCTCCTTTCGGCGGCCCTCGTGTTTCTCGCCCTCTGGGGCTGGCGCGAGCTCGACATCCGCCGCATGCGGGAATCGGTCGAGACCCAGAAGGCCGAGATCCGCCAGCTGATCGAGCAGAACGACCGGATGCAGTTGCGGACCGACCGTATGCTGGCCTCGGTCGCCTCGCCCGACGCGCGGGCCATCGAGCTGTCCGGCCAGCAGAATGCGGTCGGAAAGGTGTTCGTCGATTCGAAGAGCGGCCGCGCGGTCGTGGTGATCTCCAATCTTCCGCAGAACGGCACGACGAAGAGCTATCAGCTCTGGATCACCCAGGGCAATGAGGCCAAGCCGCAGAGCGCCGCCGTCTTCGACATCCCGCCGTCGGGGGATGTGACGCTCTCGCTCGACAATCTTCCCGAATCAGCGTCGCTGGCATCACTCGGCGTTACGCTCGAGCCGAAGGGAGGCGCGGCGGAACCGAGCGGGCCGTACGTCCTCTCCGGGAAGCCGTAGGCGCGCGCGCCCTCCGTCACGCGTGCACGATTCCCTCTACCGCCTCGTTCACGGTGTGCGGAAAATCGCTGCCGGACTCCGCCCGTTCAGCGAATCGGTCTGGCCGGGCGCGCGGACCGATCTCTTCGTGGCGCACGAGTCCGTCTACGCGTTCGCCGCGCGGTCGGTCCGCGGATGCGACGTCCTCGACGCCGGCTGCGGGAGCGGCTACGGCTCCGATCTGCTGGCGCGCGCCGGTGCGCGTTCGGTGATGGGAGTCGATCTCGACCGGCGGAACATCGCCTACGCGGTGCGGCATTACGGCCGCAGCGGCGTTGCGTTTTGCGTGGCCGACCTCGAGGAGTTCGCCCTTCCGGCGGGGAGCTTCGATTTCACGATCGCCTCGAACTCGCTCGAACACCTGCACGAGCCGAAACGCTTTCTCGACCGCCTGCGATTGCTGCTGCGGCCGGGAGGTCGCGCGCTGATCTCCGTCCCGCCGATCTACTCCGAAGCGGATCTCGAAGTCCACCGCGGGATCCACTACCACCGAAGCAACCTGCCGGTGCAGGGATGGACCGATCTCATGCAGGGAACCGGCTTTCGCGTCTCCGCGGTGCTCCACAAGAGCGACCGCCAGCCCGATTTTCGCTCGCACCGGCCGAGCGCGCTGACCGTGGACGACTTCACGTTCATCCCCGCGCCGGTCGAACGGCTGCTCGAGGAGCCGAGCATCGGAGCGATCTACGACCTGAGGGTCTGAGGCCGTCAGATCCCGATGATGTTGTAGCCGCAGTCGACGTAGAGGACTTCGCCGGTGATCGCCGACGACATCGGCGAGGCGAGGAACAGGCCGGCGTTGCCGATTTCCTCGAGCTCGACGTTGCGGCGAAGCGGCGCGCGTTCGGCGTGAAGCTTCAGCATCCCGGTGAATCCGCGGATCCCGCGCGCGGCGAGCGTGTTCACTGGCCCGGCGGAGATGGCGTTGACGCGGACGTGCTTCGGGCCGAGGTTCGCGGCGAGGTAGCGGACCGTGGCCTCGAGCGACGCCTTGGCCACGCCCATGAGGTTGTACCCCTCGACCGCTTTCTCCGCGCCGTAGTAGGTCATGGCCAGCACCGAACCGCCGCCGGCCTTTTCGAACAGGGGGAGGGCGGCGCGCGTGAGGGCCACCAGCGAATAGACGGAGATGTCATGCGCCAGCTTGAATCCGTCGCGGCTGGTCCGGACGAACTCGTTTTCCAGATCCTCGCGCGGGGCGAAGGCCACCGAGTGGACGAGCGCGTCGAGCCGGTCGAATCGCTCGCCGACGCTGCGGAAGACGTCGTCGATCTCGCGGTCGGACGTGACATCGCAGGACAGCAGGAGGGAGCCCTCGATCGTGCTCGTCAGTTCCTCGACGTTCTCCTTCAGCCGTTCGCCCTGATAGGTGAACGCCAGGCGCATGCCTTCGCGGGAGAGGGCCTGCGCGATTGCCCAGGCGATGGAACGCTTGTTGGCGACACCGAAAATGATGCCGGTCTTCCCTTCGAGCAAACTCATCCTGCACCTCCTCCGGAAGGGGCATCATAGCGAACGTCCGCCGGAAACGAATACGATGCGGGCCATGAAACGAGCCGCAATCGTTCTGCTTTCGCTTTTCCTGGCTTCCACTGCGCTCGCTCAGACGAAGCGCGCGTTCACCATCGAAGATCTGTACCGCGTGAAGAGCATCGGCGATCTCGCGCTTTCGCCCGACGAGCAGCATCTCGCCTTCACTGTCGGGACCTCCGACCTGCCGCGCGGAAAGCACACGTCGCGGATCTGGATGATGAACGCGGACGGCACCGAATCGCGGGCCATGACCCAGGGGGAGAGCGATTCCAGTCCGCGCTTCTCGCCCGACGGCAAGACGATCGCCTTCGTCCGCACGAAGGACGAGAACTCGAATCTCTGGCTGCTGCCGCTGCAGGGTGGCGACGCGCGCCAGTTGACGAAGATTTCGACCGGCGTGTCGGACCCGATCTGGTCGCCGGATGGTCAGTGGATCGCCTTCTCCACCGACGTCTATCCCGAGTGCAACGGTGACGACGCCTGCAACAAGAAGATCGCCGACCGCTGGAACGACGGGAAGCTGCACGCGCACATGGCCGACTCGCTGCTGTACCGCCACTGGACGGAGTGGAAGGACGGGAAGGCCACGCACACCTGGATTGTGAACGCCGCCAGCGGCGAGACGCGCGATCTCACTCCGGGGACGTACGACACGCCGCCGTTCGAGCTCGGCGGGCCGGTGCAGTACGCATTCTCGCCCGACTCGAAGGAACTGGTCGTGGCCTCGAAGCATGTCCCCGATCCGGAGTCGTCGACGAATTTCGATCTCTTCCTGATCGATCTGAACAATCCGAACACGCAGCCGCGTGACATCACGGCGTCGAACTCCTCGTACGACGATTCGCCTCGCTACTCGCCCGACGGCCGCTACATCGCCTATCGCACGCAGACGCAGCCAGGGTACGAGTCGGCCCTCTTCATGCTGGCGGTCTACGACCGCTCGACCGGGCAGTCGCGCATCGTCACGCGGAATTTCGACAACTGGATCGACGACTTCCGATGGGGCTCCGACTCGAAATCGATCGACTTCACCGGGCCGGTGGAGGGCGACAACCCAATCTATCGGGTCGACATCGCCAGCGGCGCCATCACCCGGCTTTTCGCCGATCAAACGATCGACGCCTTCGAAGTGGCGCGCGACGCCCGGCAGATCTTCTTCATCCACCGCTCCAT
>DATFUW010000694.1:0-2121 GCA_035260605.1 Thermoanaerobaculia bacterium
CCGTGCCGGTCAGCTCGACGAAGTCGATGCACGGGCACGCCATGGGAGCGAGCGGTGCGATTGAGATCGCCGCTTCGCTGCTGGCGCTCAACGACGGATTCCTGCCGCCGACGATCAACCTCGAGCTCCCCGATCCGCAGTGCGACCTCGATTACGTGCCCAACACCGCACGTTCCGCGCGCGTGTCGCTGTTCCTGTCGAATTCCTTCGGCTTCGGAGGAATGAACGGAGTGATCGCCGTGCATACGGTCCATGGCCTCTGATTTGCTACTATCGGCCTGAAGCGCACGTCGGAGGAGCCGTTTGATCGTCGAAAAGAAGCACACCGAGAATTTCACCATCCTCTACGTGGAGGGGCTGATCAAACTCGGCGAGAGTGCGGAGTTCTTCTCCTCCGCGCTGGAAAACGTGCTGAAGAACGAGAGCTCGAACGTGATCATCGACTTCACGAAGATCGACTACATCGATTCGACCGGCATCGGCGAACTGGTCGGCTACCTCGGCAAATTCACGACCCAGAACCGCAAGCTGATCCTCGTAAACCCTTCCGAGCGCATCATGAAGCTGTTGAAACTGGCCAAGCTCGACACGGTGTTCAAGATCTACACCACCGAGGAAGAGGCCATCGCCGCGGAGAGCGGCAGCAGCACGACCGCACGGGCCTGAAATCGGGCCGCTTCCCCCCGCACACCTCCCCCGTCGAATACACTGAGCGCAGTGCGCCCGTTGGCCAACGTCTATCGCGGCGATCACCTGGAGTCGTTCCACAGCGGTTCGATCGCCGTGGTCGACTCGTTCGGGCGCCTGCTCGCCTGCATCGGCGATCCCTCGTTCGTTACCTGTCTTCGTTCCGCGGCGAAGCCGTTTCAGGCGCTTCCGCTGCTGGAGTACGGCGGCGAGGAGGAGTACGAGCTGACCGGCGAAGAGATTGCGCTGACGTGCGGATCGCATGGGGGCGAATCGCTCCACGTCTCCACGGCCGCCGCGTTGCTGCGTAAGGGCGACTTCGACGAAGAGGACCTCCTTTGCGGCGCGCACGTCCCCTACGACGAAAAGGCGGCCGCCGATCTGCGCGCCTCCGGCGAACCTCCTTCCTCGCTGCACAACAACTGCTCGGGAAAGCACGCCGGCATGCTGCTGGCCACGCAGGTCATGGATGCCCCGAGCGCGAACTACATCGAGCGCTCGCATCCGCTGCAGACGGCCATCGTCTCGATGCTCGCCGATTTTTCCGGCATGGCGCAGGAACAGATATCGACCGCGACCGACGGCTGTGGTGTCCCGGCCTTCTTTCTCTCCCTCTACCGCACCGCGTTCGCCTACGCCCGTCTCATGGCCACGGCTTCCGGCGCGGCGGGGGCGCTGGAGCGGTATGCGGAGAGCGCGGCTCACGTCGTCGAGGCCATGACCCGCTTCCCGTGGTTCGTGGCCGGCGGCTGGAGCATCACCACACCGCTGATGCAGGCCTTCGCCGGCGGCGTGCTGGCGAAGGAGGGGGCCGAGGGCTTGTATGCCATGGCCATCGCCCCGTCGCTCATTTCTTCGTTGACCGATCAGCTCGAGGTCGCGGATGATTGCGCGATTGGGGTCGCCCTCAAAATCGCCGATGGATCGATGACCCGTGGACGGAATCCCGTGATCGTCAAGACGATGGAGTTGCTCGGGCTGGACACCGCCTCGAAGCCGGAGCTGCAGCGCTACCGCGAATGGCCGCTGCGCAACGTCACCGGCACGCTCGTGGGAGAGGTCCGCGCGGAATTCGAACTGGAGTTTCTATGAAAAGGATGGCCGCCTGCAGCGCCGTGCTGTTCGCCCTGGCCGGATGTCATACCGTGGGACTCAGAACGACCGCCGGGTTCGCCGAGGTCACGCCGGCCGTTGCCGCGGAGATGATGCTCGACAGCCAGCAGGTCGTCGTGCTCGACATCCGTCCGGCGGACGCCTATCGGGGCCCGGAGGGACACGTCGCCGGGGCGCTCAACGCGCCGCTCGAGACGATCGAGCAGCAGCTTCCCGAGCTACTCCCCTATCAGAACCAGACCGTTCTGGTCTACGGCGAGACGTCGACGGACGGCGAGATCGCGGCGAAACTGCTCAGTGTCGCCGGCTTTCGCAACGTCG
>DATFUW010000695.1:0-4811 GCA_035260605.1 Thermoanaerobaculia bacterium
ACTCTACGCTACCATCACGTCCGAGGAGGTCCCTCATGAAGAAGCTCGTTGCCGCGGCGTTTGTTGCGCTCTTTCTCCTTGCGTGTGGCGGAAGTCAGGGCAAGATCAATGACCTGAAGACGCAGGTCGATGACCTGAACCACCGGATCAAGACGCTCGAGGACGATCAACTGAAAGCCGACAAGCAGCTCATCGACCAGCAGCAGGCGATGCAACAATTGCATGAACAAATGCGCGACCTGCAGACGCTCTTCGATAAGATGCAGTACGGACAGTCGGTGCAGCATTGAGACGGACGGTTGCCCTCGCGTTCCTTCTGCTGACTCCCGCGGCCTTCGGGCAGCGGACTGAGAAGCCGCCCCTTCACGGTACGCACTGGATGGCGGTGACCGGCAAGCCGCTGGCCGCCACGGCCGGGGCGATGATCTTTCAAAAAGGGGGCAATGCCGTGGACGCCGCCGCGGCGATGATCGCCGCCTGCTCCACCATGTGGGACACGCTGAGCTGGGGCGGCGAGACGCAGGCCCTCATCTACGACCCGCACACCAGGAAGGTGATCGGGATCGATGCGCTCGGAGTCGCGCCGACCGGCGCCACTCCCGAGTTCTACCGCTCGCACGGCTACAAGTACCCGCCTGAATACGGCCCGCTGGCCGCCGTCACGCCCGGCACGCCGGGCGGAATCATGACCATGATCGCCGAGTACGGCCGCCTGTCACTCAAGGACGACCTTGCGCCGGCCATCGAGATGGCCGACGGCTACGCCATCGAGCGCCAGGCCGCCGACACGATCGAGCGGGACAAGGCGCGCCTGAAGCAATGGCCGTATTCGAAGGCCCTCTTCCTCACGCATCCCGGCGCGGCGCGCGAGGCTCCCGAACCGGGTGAGATCTTCCGCCAGCCCGATCTGGCGGCCACGCTCCGGAAGCTCGTCGAGACCGAGCAGGACGCGCTGCGGCACGGCAAGTCGCGCAAGGACGCGATCTACGCCGCCTACGACCGCTTCTACAAAGGCGACATCGCGCGCGAGATCGTGCGCAGCGTGCAGGAGCAGGGCGGCCTGTTCACCATGTCCGACCTGGCGAACTGGAAGGTCCACATCGAAGAGCCGGTGAAGACGACCTACAAGGGGATCGACGTCTACAAGCTGAACGTCTGGACGCAGGGTCCGGTCATGCTGCAGACGTTGAACCTTCTCGAGAACTTCGATCTGCGCGCCATGGGCTACAACAGCGCGCGCTACATCCAGACGCTTTATCAGGCCATGAACCTGGCGTATGCGGACCGCGATTTCTACTACGGCGACATCTACTTCCCGCCCGAGGAACCGGTCCTGGGGCTGCTGTCGAAGGATTACGCGCGGGAACGCGCGAAGCTGATCCAGCTCGACCACAACGACCCGGCGGAGCGCGCCGGCGATCCCTACCCGTACGAGCGCAGCACGAATCCCTTCCTCGATCGGCTGAAGAACTGGCCCGCGACGGCGAACCATCCTGCGCGGCCCGCCGCATCCGCGTCCCTCGGCCATCACACCGTGTGGGACGAATCGTTCTATTCCGGGACGACCTCGGTCGAAGCCACGGACGCGGAGGGATGGGCGGTCTCGGTGACACCGAGCGGAGGCTGGCTGCCGGCGGTGGTCGCCGGACACAGCGGCGTCGGGCTGAGCCAGCGGATGCAGAGCTTCGTTCTCGATCCGGCCGAAGACCCGTTCAACGTCGTCGAACCGGGCAAGCACCCGCGCGTCACGCTCACGCCGACGCTGGCGTTGAAGGACGGGCTGCCGTACCTCGTCTTCTCGGTGCAGGGCGGCGACAGCCAGGATCAGAACCTCCTGCAGTTCTTCCTGAACGTGGTCGAGTTCGGAATGACCGTGCAGCAGGCGACCGAGGCGGCGAACTTCAACAGCTTCCAGATGCGAAGTTCGTTTGGCGATCACCGCATCGAGCCGGGCCGCATCCTCCTCAACAGCGCCACACCGCCATGGGTACGTGAGGAGCTGCGCAAGATGGGCTACAGCGAAATATTCGAAGACCGCACTTCCGGTCCCATCAACGCGATCTTCATCGATCGCGCGCACGGATCGTTCTGGGGCGGGTCGAGCAATCACGGCGAAGACTACGGAATCGGATGGTAAGAGGAGGATCGATGTCCAACGCGTTCCGGGCGATGGTGGTGGTCGGCGTGTTCCTGATGGCGGCATGCGCCGCGATCTCGCAGCAGAAGAGCATGGCGGCGCAGACCGACAGCTCCGAGTTCCACAATCTCCGCGTGCTTCCGCCCAACATCACACACGACGAGCTGATCGCCACGATGCGCGGGTTCGCCCGCTCGCTCGGTGTTCGCTGCAACCACTGTCATGTCCCGAATCCTCCCGGATCGAAGGAGGAGTTCGACTTCCCGTCGGACGCCAAGCCGGAGAAGCGCGCCGCGCGCACGATGCTGCGCATGGTGCACGACCTGAACGCAAACTACATCGCGCGCCTCAACGAACACGACCAGACCGTCGGATGCGTGACCTGCCACCGCGGTCACCCCGTCCCGGAGATCGCCCTGGCGCCGCTCCCGGAGCGGGGCCCGCGCCCGCAGCAGCAGCCGGGCGCCGGCCAGCCGCAGCCGGAACCGGCTCCCGCCCCCCCGCCGCCGATGTAGTTCCGGCATTCGCACTTTTCGGCGCCGGCAGGAATGACCGATTGCACCCCGCCGGCCGATTTCTCCGTATATAGCCATCGTGACGGCGATGGCCACACCGGAAGTGCTGCCCGACGACCCGCTGGAACGGGCCCAATTGGGAGACCATGACGCCTTCGCGGCGCTCATCAGCGGGCATCAGTCGATCGTCTTCAGCATCGCCTGGAACTTCTTTGGCAACCGCGATCGGGCGGAGGAGATCGCGCAGGAGGTGTTCCTGCAGCTCTTCCGCAACCTGCGCAACATCGAGTCACGCCAGCATCTGCTGTTCTGGCTGCGTCAGGTGACGACGCGCAAGTGCATCGACGAGAGCCGGCGGAAGGTGCCACCGTCGATCGACATCATGGACGCGGAGATCGGCGTGGCCGCTGTAGTCCCCGATCCGTTTCTGCGTCGTCGAGTGCGGCGACTCATCGATGATCTGCCGCCGCTGCAGCGCCTCGTGCTGACGCTGCGCTATCAGGAGGACCTGGGGCCGGGCGACATCGGGGAGATCGTCGGAATGCCGCTGAACAGCGTCAAGAGCTGTCTGCACCGCGCGCTGCTTTCGCTGCGGCGGGATCTGGGAGAAACCGTATGAACATCGAATCGGAACTGAAAGCACTGCTGCAGCGCCGCGAGCCGCCGCCGGGGTTTGCCGACCGCGTGCTGGCCCGGCTCGAGGCGCGGCACCGCCGCATACTTCCGCGCGCGCTCGCCGCCGCCGCGCTGGTGCTCGTCATCCTCGGCGGCTGGGGCGTGGGGGAGACCCTCCACGCCCGTAACGAGCTGCGCCTGGCCATGCGCATCACGGCCGCGAAGGTCGCGCAGGCACAGCAGCAGGTCCGGAGCGTTTCCCGTTGAAAGGAGAAATCATGCGTCGCATTCTCATCGCATTTCTGCTCATCATCCCGTCAGCCGCGTGGGCGCAGAGCGGACGGATTCGTGTCGCGATTCCCGATTCCCTGGCCGCGACGGCCTCGGAATCGGTCGACGTCACGCTGGACGGCGCCATGCTCCGCTTCGCGGCGCGGTTCCTTTCGGACGATGCCGACCGCGAGGTGCAGGACATGGTCCGCAAGCTCGACGGCATCTACGTGCACAGCTACGAATTCGACCGCGACGACGCGTACGACCGTTCCATCCTCGCGGGCGTCCGTGCGCAGCTCGGGCCGGCGTGGCAACGCATCGTGACCGTGAAAAGCAAGACCCGCGAGAACGTCGAGATCTACACGATGCCGAATGGCAAGACCATCGCCGGCCTGGTGATCCTGGCGGCCGAGCCGCGGGAGCTGACCATCGTCAACATCGTCGGGCCCGTCGATCTCGACAAGCTGGCCTCGCTCGAAGGGCAGTTCGGAATCCCACGCGTGATGAAAGGCGACCACCATGAGTAGACGGATCGTCCTCTTCGCTGCCGCCGCCGCGTTGCTCGCCTCGACGGCCTGGGCCGACTTCTCCTCGCTCGTCCGGACCATGGACGGGGAGCGCGGGATGCACCGCTTGTGGACCCCGGGAATCTCCCTGGCGCGCCTCGCTGTGTGGATGGTCCATCCCGACGGAGTGCACGATTTTCAGCTCGTGGTCTACGAAGGACATACGCGGTTCGACAGCGCCGACTTCGAGCGTTTCGTCCGCACCTCGAACGAGCAGCCGATGATCCGCGTGCATTCGAACCGCACCGGCGAGCTGGCTCTGATCTGGGCGCGGCCGGTGCGTGGCGGACTCATGGAGATGACCATCCTGGCGCACGATCCCGGCGACGACACCGTGGTGGTCCGCGCGGTGGTCGACGGCGAGGTCCTGGCGCGTGAGATCGCCGACCCGCGGCACGCGTCTGACATCGCGCGGCGGTGACGGTTCGCGCTAGAATATCCGTTCTTCGATCCACAACATGGCCCGGCACGAAGAACGAGACGAATCGTACGATCTCCTGAACCACTATCTCCAGGAGATCGCGCGCATCCCGCGGCTGACCCCGGAGCGCGAGCGTGAGCTCGGCCGGCGGGTTCAGCAGAACGATAAAGCCGCGCTCGAGGAGCTGGTCAAGGCCAACCTCCGCTTCGTGGTCATGTACGCCAAGCGGTATCGGAACCAGCACGTCCTCTTTCTGGACCTGATCAACGAGGGCAACATCGGGC
>DATFUW010000696.1:0-4450 GCA_035260605.1 Thermoanaerobaculia bacterium
CAGAGACCTCGACCGCGCCGTCTTCCCGGGAGTGCAGGGTGGCCCGCTGGTGCACATCATCGCGGCCAAGGCGGTCGCCTTTCAGGAGGCCATGCGCCCGGAGTTCCGTGAGTATCAGACGCAGATCGTGCGCAATGCCCAGGCCCTGGCGCAGGCGGTCGCCGACGACGGCTTCCGCATCGTCTCCGGCGGCACGGACAATCATGTCTTCATGACCGACGTCTTCTCCAAAGGCATCACCGGCAAAGACGGCCAGAACATGCTCGAGGCGGCGAACATCACCGTGAACAAGAACACCATCCCCTTCGATACGCAGAAGCCCATGGTGGCCTCGGGACTGCGCATTGGAACGCCCGCGGTCACCACGCGCGGCCTGCGCGAGCCGGAGATGAAGACGCTGGCGCATCTGATCGGCCGCGTCCTCGACTCGAAGGGCGACGAGACGGTGATCGCCGCGGTCCGCAAGGACGTGAAGGAGCTCTGCGACCGCTTCCCGATCTACTCGGCCGCATGAAGAAGCAGTTCCCGTACTACCCGATCTTCATCGACGTCGAAGCACGCGATGTGGTCATCGTCGGAGGGGGCGCGGTCTGCGCGCGCAAGGCCGAGACGATGATGAAGTATGGCGCGCGTGTGACGATCGTCTCGCCGGAGATCACCGCCGAGATCGAGGCCTGGCGCGCGGAGGGGAAGCTCGCGGTGCGCCGCAAGACCTACGAGGAGAGCGATCTGCAGGACGCCTCGATGGTCATCGCCTCGACCGATGATCCCTGCGTCAACGCGCGCGTGGCCCGCGACTGCCGCCGGCGCAGGATCCCGGTCAACGTGGTCGACGTCACGCACCTCTGCGAGTTCATCGTGCCGGCAATCGTCGAGCGCGGATCGATTCAGGTCGCCGTCTCCACCGGCGGAAAATCGCCGGCCCTGGCGCGGACACTCAAGGAAGACCTGCAGCATCTGGTCGGACCGGAGTACGCCGAGATCAACGACCTGCTCGGCGCGCTGCGTCCGGCGGCCAAGAAGGCCCTGGCCACCGACGCCGACCGCAAGCGCTTCTTCGACGGGATCATCGCGCGCGGCGTGCTCCAGATGCTGCGCGATGGAAAGGCCGACGAGGCTTACGACACCATCGCCCGCGCCTGTGGCGAAGCGGGGATCGAATTCCCACCGCGCACCCGATGAACAATCGCGCCGCCGTCGCGATCCTCACCACGATCTGGCTGCTCTCGACCCTGCTGTGGCTCCGCCCCGGCATCATGCGCCCCGACGGAGCCGGCTACTACGTCTATCTCCCCTCCGCGGTCATCGGCCACGATCTCCTCTTCTTCGACGAATGGCAGCGACTGGGACTCGTCCCCGGCGGCCGCATCCTCCACAAGGAGATCACCGCCACCGATCACCTCGGGGATCACTGGACCTGCGGCAGCGCCGTCTGGTGGCTGCCGAGTTTCGCCGCCGGTGACGCGCTGCGCGCAATCCCACCGCAGCGCCGCTTCCCCCGCGACGGAATCTCGCTGCCCTATAACGCCGCGGTGATCACTTCCAGCGCCGTCGCCGGACTCGGCGTGCTGCTGATCGGCTGGTGGATGTCGCGATCGCTCGCCGCGGCGATCGGCATCTGGTTCGGCTCGCCCCTGCTCTGGTACGCCCTGCAGAACTCGATCCTGTCGCACGTCGTCTCGGCGTTCGCCTGCGCGCTGCTGCTGCTCGCCGCGATGCGCCTCCGGAGGACGATCGACGGAGCGGCGCTGTTCGCCGCCGGACTCGCGGCCGGATTCGCCGGAGCCGTCCGGCCACAGAATCTCGTCTTCGCCGTCCTGCCGCTCTTCTTCGTCGAACGGAGCGCCATCCCGATGCTGATCCGGAAGTGCTGGGCGTTCGCCGCGGGCCTGCTGCTGGGGCTTCTCCCCGAGCTGATCGTCAGCTTCTTTCTCTATGGGAATCCGATCGCGTTCTTGTGGGGCGGGGCGGCGAAGCCGTTCGCCGCGTTCGAGCGGATCTGGATCTGGGAGCCGATCTTCTCCTGGTATCACGGCCTGGTGCCGTGGACTCCCTTCCTCGGGTTCGGAATCCTCGGCTTTTTCTTTCTCCTGCGCGACGACCGGCGCCTCGGACTGGCGGCGATCTACGCCTTCGCTTCGCAGTGGGCGATCAACGCCGCGTTCGAGCGGAGCTTCTGGGGCGCGTATGCGTTCGGGCAGCGTCGATTCGAGAACTGCGCGGTCTTTTTTCTGCTCGGCGCGGCAGCGCTCTTCCGCCGCATCCCGCGCTGGGCCACCGTGGTGATCACGGCCGCCTGCGCGGCGTGGACGATGAGCATCTTCTTCGCGGCGCTCGGCGGCATGAACCTCTCCACCTACTTCACGCCGTCGGAACTCCTGCGCTTTCAGGCCGCCGCCCTGCGGACGGCGGCGCGATTCTTTCAGCCGCTGGAAGGCGTGCCGCCGCCGGCCCGCTGGCTGGTGTTCGAGATCGTGGCGCTCTGCCTCGGCGGATGGGCGCTCGCGGCCGCGCTGGGGAGCCGCCTGAAGTCCGCGTCGATCACCGCCGTCTGTGCCGCGGCGGTCGCGGCGGCCTCGATCGTCTTTCTCGCAGCGGGCCTCGACGACCGCGGCCATCTGCCGGAGTTCCGCGCGCTCATCGAACACAATCGACCGTACCAGCGGCTCCCGGGCGGACCAGACGTGCGGACCGGTCTGCTGCGCGACGAGGCGGACTACCTTCGCAAGAGCGGCCGGGAAGCCGAGGCGCAGCGCACCGAACGGGAGATGATGGCACTCGTCCGCGCGCGGCAGGCGGCGGCGGCGAAACTGGGGATCGAGGAGCGATGAATCGGCGCGCGATCGGAATCGCGGTCCTCTACGCGGTGCTGGCGGTGCTCGTGATCCCGGTCTATCCGCATTTCGTATCGCCGAACGAGTTCACGCGCTGGGCCCTCGCGGCCTCACTGGTCGAATACCACACCACCGAGGTGACGCGCGTCGCACCGCGGCTTGGACCACGATTCGAGGATTTCGCCGAGATCGACGGGCGAGTCTATTCGAACAAAGCGCCCGGAGCGGCGCTTCTCGGAACGGTCGGATATCTCGCGGCACGCCCGTTCACCACGTCCATCCGGATTCTCGTGACCGCGATGCGCCTCGTGGCGTCCGCGCTGCCCCTCGTGCTGCTCGCGTTTCTGATGATCCGCCTCGCCACGAGGTTCGGGATTCCGGAGCGCGCGCCGCTCGTCGTCGTGACCCTGCTGTTCGCCACGCCTCTGCTGGCGTACGGCCTGCTTCTCTTCGCGCATGCACTCGTCGCCGCGGCGCTCTTCGCCGCGTGGGCATTCCTCTTCGTCGAGGAACGGCCGCTGCTCGCGGGAGCGCTGATCGGTCTCGCCGTGATGTCCGAATATCCGGCCGCCGTGCCGGGCCTCGTCCTGCTGATCATCGCCGCGAGCGACGGCCGCTGGAAGCGGACCGGAGCGGCCATCGCCGGCGGCGTCCCGTTCGCCCTCGCCCTGGCGGCCTACCACTTCGTCTCGTTCGGAAGCGCGTTCCGCCTGCCGTACGGCAACGATCAGAACGCCGCCTTCCGCGCGCTGTCACGTTCCGGTTTCTACGGAATCGAGCTTCCGTCGGTCGCCACGATCGCCAGATTCTTCTTCGATCCGGGATTCGGCCTGTTCGTCCTCTCGCCGGTCCTGATCCTCTCGATCATGGCGGCCGTGCGGATGCGTTGCGCGATGCGCTGGCGGCCGTTCGCCGCATTCCTCCTCGCTCCGCTGTCGACGATTCTGCTCTATTCCGGATATCCGAACTGGCAGGGCGGGTGGTCGGTGGGGCCGCGATACATCGTCTCCGTGATCCCTTTTTTCGCCTTCGCACTCCTGTTCGGGAAGCGGAACAGGCTCGAGCCGTTGCTGCTCGGATTCTCGGTCGCGGCAGTCGCGTTGATCAGCCTGGTCTTTCCCTTCGTGCCGCTCGAATTCTCGTTGCCGTGGGGGACGCTTTCGCTGCCGCTGCTGACGCGAGGTCTCGTCGCACCGAACCTGTTGCATCTGGTCTGGCGCCCCGCCGCGATCGCAGTGCCGCTGCTGCTCGTTGCCGCCGCCGTTGCCGCCGCGACCGGCCGGCGAGGGTGGATCGCCGCCGCGGGAGCCGTGCTGGCCGCCGGCATCGGAGTCTTCGCGGCGATGCACGCCTCTCCGCGGGAACGGATCGAGCGCGCCTACATCGCCGACGTCTATTTCGAGCAGAGCGGCGCGCTCGAGCGCTCGCTCCCCCGCAGACTCTCCCCCGCCTCGCCGATCTTCCGGCGCCGCGCGGTGGAGATGCGGTTACCTCCCGGCCCCTGGCCGTTCTGAGACGGTGCAGAGCGCAATGAGCCCCAGGGCGGCGATCAGCGACACGCCCGCCGAGCCGATCACGATCGGATTGCGGTAGCGCAGCCGGATCGTGTGGCGCCC
>DATFUW010000697.1:0-3957 GCA_035260605.1 Thermoanaerobaculia bacterium
CGCCGTGCGTGGCCCAGCGCGTGTGCCCCATGCCGAACGTCCCCCGAATCGGCCTGGCGTCGAGCTTGGCCTCGAGGTTCGTCAGCTTCCCCTCGGCGCGCACCACCTCCACGCCGCCGCCGTCGACCACCGCGATCCCCGCGCTGTCGTACCCGCGGTATTCGAGCTTCTTCAGCCCGGTGATGAGTACCGGCACGACATCACGCGTGCCGACGTATCCGATGATTCCGCACATGAGGCCTCCGAACGAGGAACGCGGAGCGATGAGCCGGGAACGCAAAGGACGCCGCCTTCATCGTTCCTCGCTCGTCCATTAGAATCCGTTGCCGTGAGACGTCTCGTCCTCGTCGTTTTTCTGCTGCTGCTCGCATGTGGCAAGCGGGGCGATCCGCACCCGCCCGTTCCGATCATCCCCAAAGCCACGAGCGACCTCGTTGTAGCACAGCGCGGCCCGAGCGTCTTTCTTTCCTGGAGCTACCCGACGCTGACCACCGCCGGACAGAAGCTCGGTGCGATCCGGCGCATCGTCGTGCAACGTTACGTCGAAGAGCTGCCGGTCACGCAGCCGCCCCGCGACCTGAAGACGCTTCTCCCGGGCGATGTCGATACCACGCTGCCGACCGCAGTGGCTCTCTTTGCGAAGGTCCCGCCAATCAGCCGAACCCAGTTCATGCGTCTGGCGCAGCGTCTCGACACCCTCGAGGCCGCCAAAATCCCCGCCGCAACGGCCGGCTCGCGAATCCTCTATCAGGACAATCCGCCGTTGCGCACCGAGGACGGGCGGCCGGTGCGGATCGACTATGCGGTGGTCACGGTCGGCTCCAGCGCGCGCAGTGAGCTGTCGAACATCGTGACCATCGTTCCGATCGATGTCCCACAGCCGCCGTCCGCGCTCACCGCCGTGGCACAGGCGCAGGGCGTCGTCCTCACCTGGAAGGCACCGGAGAAGACGATCACCGGCGCGGCGAATCCGCACGTGATCGGATTCGATATCTATCGCATCACCAAAGGGGAGAAGAGCGACGCGCTGGCAAAACCGGTGAACGCCGCGCCGATCGGCGAGACGAGCTACACCGATGTCCCGCCGTACGGCGACTTCGAATACTGGGTCTCGGCGGTCGCTTCCGGGGGGCCGCCCCGCATCGAGAGCGAAGGCTCCGATCCCGCGGCGGTCACCTTCAAGGACCTGCTCCCGCCGCCGCCGCCGTCCGGGCTGACCGCGCTGGTGGAGACCGACGCGGTACGCCTGGTGTGGGATCCGGTCGCCGCCCCCGACCTCGCCGGCTACAAGATCTACCGCACGGAAGGAACGGGGATCGGCGCGCTGAAGGAAGTCGGATCGTTCGCGCTCACGCCCCAGCCGATCCCGCAGACGAACTACCGCGACACCAGCGTGAAGCACGGAATCTCGTACTACTACTCGGTCAGCTCCATCGACAAGAGCGGAAACGAGAGCAAGCCGGTGAAGACCGACTGGGTGCTCGTGCCGAGGACCCCCGGCGTGCCGTGACGTCAGAAGAAGACCGGGGTGAGCACTCAGCGCGCGAGATCGAGCAGCTCGCGCAGCCGTGCCGGATCGCCCGTCGGTTCCTGGCACATCATCGCCTCGCAGAGGTAGGCGACGACGCGATTCGCATCGCGGTGCTGCATCAGCGGCAGATCGGCGGAGCCGCTGCCGCTCACCAGCACGCGGTGCGGCATGAAGGTATCGCCGACCACGCGACGCAACGCGGCGAACGCGGGATCATCTGCCGGCCCGGTGATGGCGATCTCCTTCGGCTGTCCGGCGCGCCATTCCGCGGCGCCAAGAAGAAAGCCGAATCCGGACGGGTAGCGCTCCACGAGCGGGAAGAGCGATTCGAGCGCCCGCGTGGCGGTCTCGACGTATGCCTCGCGGCCGAACAGGATCGCGTGCCGCAGGAGCAGGTCACAGGTCACGGAGTTCCCTGACGGCGTGGCGTTGTCGAAGAGGTCCTTCGGGCGCGTGAGCAGTTTCTCGTGGTCCACCGGGGTGTCGAAGAAGCCGCCGGCCTCGCGGTCGGGAAAGCGGTCGAGGATCTGTTCGAGCAGGCCGTTCGCCGCGTCGAGATAGGGCCGCTCGCGCAGGGCCTCGTAGGCCATCGTCAGTCCCCACGCGGCACCGGCATAATCCTCGAGCAGTCCGGAAATGCGTGCGTGGCGAAGCAGCTGCCCGCCGGCATCGATGCGGCCGAGGAGGAAGTCGGCGTTGCGGCGGACCGTGTCGTCGTAACGGTCGAAAGCGATGCACGCCTCGGAGAACGCCGCGAGCATCCATCCGTTCCAGCCGGAAAGAAGCTTTTCGTCGCGCGCCGGCCGCACGCGTTGCGAGCGCAGCCCGTAGAGATGGCACTTGCCGCGCGCGGCGATGTCGCCGAGCTGTTCGGAAGTCAGACCGAGATCCGCGGCGACAGCATCCGGATCGCGCGGAAGGTTGAGGATGTTCGTCCCCTCCCAGTTCCCGCGCTCGGTGATGTCGTACAGCGCGCAGAATGCACGCCCTTCCTCACCGAGCGCCTCGAGGACCTCGTCCCGCGTCCAGACGTAGAACTTTCCTTCCTCTCCCTCGCTGTCGGCGTCGAGCGTCGAGTAGAAGCCGCCTTCCGGGGACGTCATCTCGCGCTGCACGAAGCCGAGGACCTCGTTTGCGATGCGCGCGAAAAGCGGCTCCTTCGTCCACTGCCAGGCACGCGTGTAGAGGCGTGCGAGCAGCGCGTTGTCGTAGAGCATCTTCTCGAAATGCGGCACGAGCCAGCGCCCGTCGACCGAGTAGCGATGGAAGCCGCCTCCGACCTGGTCGTAGATCCCGCCGCGGGCCATTTTCGTCAGCGTGTTGACGACGATCTCCCGGTACGCGCCCGCCGGCTCTCCGATGAGACGGCTGGCGAGTTGCATCAGAAAATCGAGCGTCATCGACGGCGGAAACTTCGGCGCGCCGCCAAAGCCGCCGTGTTCGGAATCGTAGTTGCGAGCGATGCTCTGGGCCGCGATCTCGAGTTTCTCGCGCGTGACCGTTTGCGACCCCTGCGGCTGCAGCGAACTGTGGATCGCCTGCACCACTTCGGCCGACGTCGCTTCGACGTCGTCACGCCGCGCACGGTAGGCCTCGGCGATCTGCAGCAGTACGCGACGGAAGCCCGGCATCCCGTGACGGTCGTCCGGCGGGAAGTACGTTCCGGCGTAAAACGGCGCCCCGGCCGGAGTGAGGAAGACCGACATCGGCCAGCCGCCGTGGCCGGTCATCAGTTGGACCGCCTGCATGTAGATGGAGTCGATGTCCGGGCGTTCCTCGCGGTCGACTTTGATGGATACGAAATGCTCGTTGAGGATCGTGGCCACGTCGGGGTTCTCGAACGACTCGCGCTCCATGACGTGACACCAGTGGCAGGCGGAGTAGCCGATGGAGAGGAGGACCGGCTTGTCTTCGGCCCGCGCCTTCGCGAAGGCCTCGTCGCCCCATGGATACCACTCGACCGGGTTGTGGGCGTGCTGGAGAAGGTACGGAGAAATTTCGTTTGCGAGCCGGTTCAACGTGCCCTCGGGTGGGCCTTCTTATACACCTCGATGAGCTGTGCGTCGTGCAGATGCGTGTACTTCTGCGTGGTCGAAAGCGAGGCATGCCCGAGGAGCTCCTGGATGGCCCGCAGATCGGCCCCGGCGTTCAGCAGATGCGTGGCGAACGAATGGCGCATCGTATGCGGCGAGACGCCGGCCCGCAGCGAGACGTCGCGCACGTAACGGTCGAACAGGCGCCGCACGCTTCGCGCGGTGATCCGCTCGCCGCGATAGTTGACGAAGAGCGCAGCCTCGTCCGGCTCGGCGCGGCGGATGGCGAGCCAGGCGCGGATCGCCGCTTCGGCCTTCGATCCGAATGGCACGATGCGCTCCTTCGCCCCCTTGCCGCGGACCTTCACCAGCTTGGCCCGGAGCTCGATGTCG
>DATFUW010000698.1:0-4682 GCA_035260605.1 Thermoanaerobaculia bacterium
CAGCGTATTGACGACGATGTCGGCGTTGCAGCGTGCGAGCGCCTCGAGCGGCTGCGTTCCCGGCCTCGCCGTGCGGTTGTAGACGACCACCTCGCGACCGAGCCTGCGCAGGGCCACCACCGCCGCCCGCCCCGTCCCTCCCGCCCCCACCACCGCCGACCGCCGCCCGGCCGCATCGCGCAGCAGCGTCTCGAAGCCGTCGACGTCGGTGTTGTCCGCCACGATTCCGCGCGCCGTGCGCACCAGGGTGTTCACGGCGGCCGCCTCGTGCGCGTTGGAGGCGATCGCGGCACCGCACCGCTGCGCAAAGGCGAGCGCGTCGTCCTTGAACGGCGCCGTCACGCTCAACCCTGCGATCCTCCCCTGCTCGAACGCCGCGGCGATCTCGTCGAACGACTCGAACGATGCGATGGTGTAGGCTGCGGGCAGCCCGTGGCTGCGGAACAGCGGGTTGTGAATCGAGGGCGAGAGGCTGTGGCCGGCCGGGTTGCCGGCCACAGCGAAGATCTTTTCCGGCCGCGGCAGCCCGCGTTCGCCATAGATCGCGCCGGCCGTTTCGAGCGAGAGCTGGCCGGGGGCGGCGCTGCCGGCGAAGGCCAGCTCCGATCCGAAGAACGGGGCGAGGATGCGCGAGTAGAGCCCGCGCTCTCCCATGCCGAAGATCGTGAGACCCGGCCGGGCCGATTCGAGAAGCACCTCGTTTTCGCGCAGCGTCCGCGGCGTCACGGCAATCTTCGTGTGCGCGCAGCGGAACGCCGTCATCTCCTCGATCAGCGAGCCGACGTCGGGCATGGATTCGAAGTCGTGATGCGAGAGCACGATCCGGTCGCGGTAGGGACCGAGGTCGCGGTCCGGCCGGTACTCGACGTCGACGAATTCGATTCCCGCGGCGAGCGCGGCGACGATGTCCGGCGGCGCTCCGCCGCGGTTCGTGAGGATGATCGGCTTCGAACTCGCCGCCCGAAACGCGCCGAAGTCCGCGCTGCCGCCCTCGAACGCATCGAGCCGCACCTCCACCATGTCGTGCCCGCCGGCGGGAAGGGCGCGGATCGCGGCGATCGCCGACTCGCGGCTTTCTTCGAAGATGGTGGCGACCAGGTGCATCGACTTGAGTGTAATGTGATTCGCAGTGAAAACCCGCCGCACCGAAGCGATCGTCCTCAACACCTTTCCCGTCCGCGAGCGTGACAAGCTCGTGGTCTTTCTGACTCCCGACGAAGGAAAGGTGAAGGGCTTTGCATACGGAGCGCGGAGTCTGAAGAGCCGCTTCGGAGCGGCGCTCGAGCCGCTGGCCAAAGTGAAGATCGCCTTCGCCGAGCGCGAGGGTGACGAGGTGGTGCGGATCGAGTCGGTCGATCTGATCCGCTCACTTTTCCCGGCGCAGCAGAACCTCGTGGCCAACGTCTCCGCGTCGTACATCGCGGAGACGGTCGACACGTTCGCGCAGTCGGGAGATCCGGCGGAACTGGTCTACCGGTTGCTCGACCGCACGGCCGAGGCCCTGCTCGCGGGAAGGCCGCCACTGGCCGTGGTGGCCTACACGGAGATCTGGATGCTCCGCCTCGGCGGCGTGTTTCCCTCGCTGCGCCACTGCATCGAATGCCACGGACCGCTCGAACGCCCGCTGCGGTTCGAGCGAGTGGGGTTCGTCTGCCAGCAGTGCCGTACGCGCGACGCGGAGGTCGTCCCGAACGAGATCGCCGCGGCGCTCGATGACATCATGCGCCTGCCGGTTTCCGAGTTCGCCGCGCCGCCCGACGTGCTGTTCGAGCTGCGCTCGCTCGCGGCGACGATGCGGCGCAACTTTCTCGGACACGAGTTGAAGTCCTATGAGGTGCTGGCCGGCGTGATCACTGCGCGCTGATCCCGCCTCTTCCCTCGGCGATCAGCTCCCGGCCGTGAACGTGAAATTCGTTGTGTGGATCGAGCAACAGTTGCCGCCGTTCGATCCGCTCCTCGTCCGCGCGCGTGTAGAGCGTCACCTCGAGCAGGGCCGTGCCGTCGGTGCGCCAATCGGCCGACGGAAGCCACGAGGTGACCAGCGCGCGGACGATCTGCGGCGAATCCATCCGCTTCAGCGCGGCCGCGTACTCCTCGGCCGAAGCGATGACCGACGTCATGTGCCAGGCGGCGGAGCCGGTGATCTCGGAGACGATCATCCAGTATTCGAACACCGCCTCCGGCGTGCGGTCGACGTCGAAGGCGTCGAGGTCCGGCACGATGAGCCCATCGCGGATCCGGAACGCGCGGCCGTTGACGCGCAGCCCACCGGCGCCGTCGATCAGCGCTCCGGCGAGCAGCTCGAGGTGTGCAGTCGGCGGGGTCTGTCCGAGGACGAAGACATCGCGGAAACGGGCCGCCGTCTGCTCGTGCGCGCGGGCCATCCGCGCTCGGACCGCGGCGACCGAATCGGCAGTGAGGATCACTGCACGCGCTTCGCGCGCGCGAGAAACGCATCTTTCGGCTCGAACCCGACGAGGCGCTGCGCGTTCATCTCGTGCCCGCTCGAGTCGAGGAAGACGACGGTCGGAACGCCGATGATTCCGTACTCTTTCGTCAGCTTCTGCACGGCGGGGTCGCCGGCGTCAGTCAGATTCGCCTTGATGCGCACGAAGCGCGACAACTCGCCCGCCACCGCCGGATCGCTGAACGTCTTCTGGTCCAGTTCTTTGCAGGGCAGGCACCAGTCGGCGTAGAAATCGATGAGCACCGGCTTTCCGTCCGCGCCCGCAACCGCCGCCGCGTCGTACTGCGTCCAGGAAACCTTCGTGCCGCCGGTCCGCGGCACGGCGAAAGCCGCGCCGGCGATGAGCAGCAGCGACGCGCACGCCAGCCGCATCACCCGCCCGCCGCGCGCTCCGGCGCCGCGGCTGAAGAAGAGGAAGATCGCGCCGATGAGCAGGCTCGCGGCCACGCCCCAGCGAAAGGCCTCGTCACCGATCAGCGGACGGACGAAGTAGATGGCCATGGCGATGAGCACGAATCCCATCGCTTTCTTCACCTGCACCATCCACTCTCCCGGCCGCGGCAGGGCGTTGAGGGCGATGAGGTACGGGAATCCGAGCCCCAGCGCCAGCGCGCCGAACATGACGAAGCCGATCACCGGCTTGCCGATGCCCGCCACGAGCGTGAAGAGGGCCACGACGACCGGCCCGACGCACGGCGCGGCGACGATGCCGACGAACAACCCCATGACCGCCGCCCCCGCCACTCCCGCCCGCCCGCCCGACCGGCGGGCGATGAACTGCGGAACGGTCATCTCCCACGCGCCGAACATCGACGACGCGAGGACCAGCATCAGCACCGCGAAGCCGATGAGCACCGCAGGATGCTGCAGCCACGCGCCGAACATCTTTCCGCTGAGCGCGGCAAGCACGCCGAGCGCGGAGTACATGATCACCAGCCCGGCAACGTACGACGCCGAGAGGGCGAAGCGGCGCGACCGCCGCCCGTCGCTCTGCATGGCGAAGAAGCCGACGGTGATCGGAATCATCGGAAAGACGCACGGCGTCAGATTCAGCGCCAGCCCGCCGAGGAAGAGCACGAGCAGCGTCAGCGGCAGCCCGTGCGCGGCGAATGTGCTCGAGAGCGCGTCGGTCGGCGCCACGCCGCCCTTCGGTGCAGCGCTCAAGGGAGTGAATGCGGCCGTGGAAGACGACGGCCCGGCAGGAGCCGGCACTCCAGCCGGAGCTCCGGTCAGATCGATGTCCGCGGTCACATCTTTCGGCGGCAGGCAGATGTTGTCGTTGCACGCCTGGTAGTGCAGTTTCGCGGTGATCGTCTTCGCCTCGCCTTTGAGGCGAGCCGTGAACGGAATGCGGATCGTGCCCTGGTAGACGGCGAGCTTGCTCCCGCCGCTGAACGTGAAGCTCCGGACGATGTGCGCCGGATAGGAGGCGGAGACGAGCTCGGCGGCCGCCGGATCGAATGAAAGCACGGTCGGGATGGCGAACGAGTCGAGCGGATGCGCCGAATTGACGTGCCATCCGCCGGCGATCTTCGCCGTGACCGTGCCATGGATCTCGTTGCCGCTGCGCGACTGAATCGATCCGCTCAGATCGATGAGGTTGGCCGGAGGACCGCCCGCTCCCGTCAGGCCGATCTGCGCAGGCGCCGCGGCCGAGACGAACAGCAAGAACGCGGAGAGGAAGGAAGCGCGCACCTGTTACTGCACCCGTCCGGCAGCGACACGCTTCTGGAGCTGCGGCAACACCGCGTCGATGTTCGGAATGTACTGCGACCTCGGGAAGGCGGCCTTGAAGGCCTGGAACTCCTTGACGGCGCCGCGGTAATCGCCCTGCTGCACGTAGACGTCGCCGGCGAGCAGGCGAGATCGCTCGAACAGATCGCCCTTGTTCTGAAACGTGGCGAACTTCCCGAGCGTCTTCAGCGCGTCGTCGTACTGGCGCGTCATGACCTGCGTCAGCGCCAGCTCGTAGTACGCCTCGTCACGCACATCGGGCGGAAGCTTCGGGTCCTGCACGAGCTTCAGCAGCCGCTTCTCACTCTCGGTGTAGGCATACCGCTCGCGGAACTCCTTTGCCAGCTCGAGTCGCCGTGCGGGATCGCGTTCGTTCGGCTCGCCGGCGATCTGTTTGAGAAACTTCTGATATTCCTTCTCCACGTCCGCCATGCTCTCGACGAACGGCTTCGCCGGGAGGTATCCGTGGATCACGCCGGCG
>DATFUW010000699.1:0-3690 GCA_035260605.1 Thermoanaerobaculia bacterium
CAGCGCCGCGACCAGACCCTGGCGGCGGAGACGCTCGACATCCGCATGCTGAAGGAGATCAAGCTTCCCGATCTGACGAAGCTGGCGAAAGACATTGGCGTGGAGAACGCCACCGGGATGCGGAAGCAGGACCTGATTTTCTCGATCCTGCAGGCGCAGACCGAAAAGAGCGGGCTGATCTTCTCCGAGGGCGTGCTGGAGTGCCTGCCGGACGGTTTCGGCTTTCTGCGCGCCCCCGAGTACAACTATCTCCCGGGTCCCGATGACATCTACGTCTCGCCCTCCCAGATCCGCAGGTTCGATCTGCGCACCGGCGACACGATCTCCGGTCAGGTGCGCCCGCCGAAGGAAGGCGAACGCTACTTCGCGCTGATCAAGGTCGAAGCGGTCAACTTCGAACATCCCGACGTGGCGCGGGAGAAGATCCTGTTCGACAACCTCACCCCGCTCTATCCGCAGCACCGGGTCAAGCTCGAAGTGCCGAGCAACGTCTCGTCGCGCGTCCTCGATCTGGTCGCGCCCATCGGCAAAGGTCAGCGCGCGCTGATCGTCGCCGCGCCGAAGACTGGCAAGACGATGCTGCTGCAGGCCATCGCCAACGCGATCACCACGAATCATCCGGAGATCACGCTGATCGTGCTACTCATCGACGAGCGGCCCGAGGAAGTCACTGACATGCAGCGCTCCGTCAAGGCAGAGGTCATCTCCTCGACGTTCGATGAGCCGGCCTCGCGCCACGTGCAGGTCGCGGAGATGGTCATCGAGAAGGCCAAGCGGCTCGTGGAGCACAAACGCGACGTCGTCATCCTGCTCGACTCGATTACCCGCCTGGCCCGTGCCTACAACACCGTCGTGCCGCCATCGGGCAAGGTGCTGTCGGGCGGTGTCGACTCCAACGCGCTGCAGCGCCCGAAGCGCTTCTTCGGATCGGCACGCAACGTCGAGGAAGGCGGCTCGCTGACGATCGTGGCCACCGCGCTGATCGACACCGGATCGCGCATGGACGACGTCATTTTCGAAGAGTTCAAGGGCACCGGCAACATGGAAGTGCACCTCGACCGCAAGCTGATGGAGAAGCGCGTCTTCCCAGCGATCGACATCAACAAGTCGGGCACGCGCAAGGAAGAGCTGCTGCTGGAGCGCAACGAACTGAACCGCATTTGGGTCCTCCGGAAAGTCTTCTCGCCGCTCTCCACGGTCGAATCGATGGAACTGCTGGTCGAGAAACTAGAGAAGACAAAGACGAATGCGGAATTCCTTAACTCCATGTCGTCAATGTAACACGGCTGTCCAGTTTCCAGACAGGCATCGGCATTCCGGACGCCAGACTCTGTTCCGAATTGATTTAAGTGAAGTGATATCAATCATTTAGGCGCAGAGCAGCATCGGCCTATTCCTTGAGTATTCAACGGTCGAATGCTGGCAAACTTCCGCCGCGGAGAACGACTCGTCCATGTCTGGCTGACCGGCGCAGGCCTGGCAACAGTGATCGCTGGGGCTCTGGTCGATGCGTTCGCGCCTGCCCTTCAAGGCATCGTGCACGTGCTCATGATCGTGGGCGTCGCGGTCGCGACGCTTTCGGGCGGCTGGATTGCCGGCCTGGCGGCGGTCCTGGTTCCGCTGTTCGTGGTCGGGTCCGAGCATATACACGAAGCGGGCGAAGTCCTCGGAGCGCTCGTCGACTATCCGCTGCTGTTGGTTTTGGCGCTGCTGGTGCGGAACCGAGTGTCCGCGCTGCGGCACTCCGAGCTGAAGCTTCGGACTCTGATCGGCTCGATTCACGACGCGATCTTCGTGCTGGACCGGGACGGACGGTACCTGGAGATCGTCCCGACTGCGACGCACCTCCTCTACAGGCGCCCGCACGAGCTCAGCGGGAAACGCCTTGACGAGATCTTTCCGGGCGAGCCGGCGGAGTATTTCCTGGGGAAGGTGCGGCAGGCCCTCGACGAGGGGCCGATCGACTGCGATTACCGGCTCGAGCTGGACGGAGTGACCGTGTGGTTCAGCGCGTCGATCTCACCGCTCGGCGAATCGAGCGTCATCTGGGTGGCGCGCGACATCACGGCGCGGAAAGTCGCGGAGCAGGAGGCGGAGGCGGTCCGTGCCGGCCTGGAGCAGCGCGTCGACGAACGAACGCGGGATCTCCGCGAATCGAAGGAGCGCTACCAGCGGCTGTTCGACCAGGCCGAGGAGATCATCTTCACGCTGTCGAACGACGGGCTCATCACTTCCATCAATCCGGCGTTCGAGCGGACGCTGGGCTGGAAGCGCGGCGAGTGGATCGGCCGGCCCTACATCGATCTGGTTCCCTACGACGAGCGCGAGCAGGCGGCCGCGATCTTCGAATCCCTCGACGGGACTGGCAGCCTTTCGATGTCGCGTGTCTTCTGCGTGGCGAAGAACGGCGACCGGATCGCATTCGAGCTGTCGGCGGTCGACCAGATGGCCAACGGCATGCGGATCGGCTTCCAGGGGATCGCGCGCGACGTCACGCAGCGCGAGCGGGCGGAAGAGAAGCTCCGGCGTAGCGAGCGCCAGCTCGCCGAGGCCCAGCGTGCCGCAGGAATGGGAAGCTGGGAGCACGATCTGATCGCCGGGACGACGTCGTGGTCCGACGAGCTGTTCCGCATCCTCGGCGTCCCTGCGACCGGCGACCCGCTCCCGTGGTCCGTGTTCGTCGAGCTCGTGAGGGAGGACGACTGGAAGACGCTGGAAGAGGCGGAGCGCATCCTGCTCTCGAACGGCGAGCACGAGTGGGAAATGCGGATGCGGACGCGCGCCGGCGAGGAGAAGACCGTCTGGTGTTCCGGCTCGATCGTCAGCAATCCCGCACACGGCATCCTCCGCGTCATCGGGACGTTGCAGGACATCAGCGAACGCAAACAGGCGGAGCAGCGGCTCGAGCAGAGCGAAGAGCGCTTCCGGCTGGTCACGCTGGCCACCAGCGACGCCATCTGGGACACCGATCTTCCGAACAACCGTTCGTGGCTCAGCGAAGGGTTTCAGCAGTTCGGATATCCGGCGGGCTGGATTGAAAAGAGCTTCGAATGGTGGGAGGAACGGGTCCACCCCGCGGAGCGCGAGAGGACGCGGGCCGGACTGGACGAGGCCATTGCCGCCGGGCAGGTGTCGTGGTCTGCCGAGTATCAGTTCCGGCGTGCGGACGGAACGTACGCCTACATCCTCGACCGCGTTCACATCGTGCGGGATGCGTCCAAACAGGTCGTCCGTCTCATCGGGGCCCTCATGGATCTGACCGAACGCAAGCAGCTCGAGGAGCAACTCGAGCAGGCCAAGCGCGTCAGCAGCCTGGGCCGGGTCGCAGCATCGATCGCCCATGAGTTCAACAACGTGCTGATGGGTATCCAGCCGAACGTGGAAGTGATCCGGCGGAGCTCGCCGCGCGGTCTCAGGCATGCCACCGACAACATTTTCCGGGCCGTGCAGCACGGGAAGCGGGTCACCGATGAGATCCTCCGTTTCACGCGCCCGGCGGAGCCGGAGCTCGGCTGCGTGCATGTTCCCGCGTTCGTCGAACAATGGAAGCGCGGAGTCGAACCGCTGCTCGGACCATCGGTGCGTCTCGTGTTCGAGCCCGTTCCGGATGACACGTATGTGCAGGCGGATGCGGCGCAGCTCACGCAGGTCCTGACGAACCTCGCTCTGAACGCCCGCGACGCCATGCAG
>DATFUW010000700.1:0-2447 GCA_035260605.1 Thermoanaerobaculia bacterium
TGTAGCGCCGGCTCTCCAGCCGGCGGTAGGCCAAGCCGCCTGGAGAGGCGGCTCTACACGCCGCCAGGAGAGGCGGCCCCTGCAAGTTTACAACCATTGACAGCTTTACAATCTAACCATTACAACAAAATACATGGCAACATACACACCGGCCTTGAGTTGTTGACTATGGCGCGGTCCATGCTCATCCTTGAACTGCATGACAAAAGGGATCGAGATCAAAGGGGAAGTCCGGTCCGGGTGGGATCGGATCCTGACGCCGGAGGCGCTGCAGTTCGTGGCCATGCTGCAGCGGGAGTTCAACCCGCGGCGCGAGGAGCTGCTCGCGCGGCGTGAGCGGGTCAAGCGCGAGCTCGACGAGGGGAACTTCCCGTCGTTCCTGCCGGAGACGAAGGAGATCCGCGATGCGGAGTGGACGGTCGCGCCGATCGTTGCCGACCTGACAGACCGCCGCGTGGAGATCACCGGCCCGGTCGACCGGAAGATGATCATCAACGCGCTGAACTCCGGCGCGAACGTCTTCATGGCCGACTTCGAGGACGCGAACGCGCCGACGTGGGCCAACAACATCGAGGGGCACGTCAACCTCTGCGATGCCGTCCGCCGCACGATCGAGCTGGTCACTCCGGCGAAGACCTATCGTCTGAACGACCAGACTGCAACGCTGGTGGTCCGGCCGCGCGGCTGGCATCTGACGGAGAGACATCTGCTGATCGATGGCAAGCCGGTATCGGCGAGCCTGTTCGACTTCTCCCTCTATTGCTTCCACAACGCGAAGGAGCTGATACGCCGCGGCAGCGGGCCGTACTTCTATCTCCCGAAGATGGAGTCGCACCTCGAGGCGCGGCTGTGGAACGACGTCTTCGTCCGCGCGCAGACGGAGCTCGGGATCCCGGTGGGGACGATCCGCGCCACGGTGCTGATCGAGACGATCCTGGCCGCATTCGTCATGGATGAGATCCTGTGGGAACTCCGCGACCACTCCTCGGGGCTGAACTGCGGGCGGTGGGACTACATCTTTTCCTTCATCAAGAAATTCCGGGCGCACCGCGACTTCCTGATGCCGGACCGTGCGCTGGTGACCATGGACCGGCACTTCCTGGCGTCGTACGTCGACCTGCTGATCGGCACGTGCCACCGCCGCGGCATCCACGCCATGGGCGGCATGGCCGCGCAGATCCCGATCAAAGGAGACGAGCAGGCGAACGCGTCGGCGATGGCCAAGGTGCGGGCCGACAAGGAGCGCGAAGTGACCGCCGGACACGACGGCACCTGGGTCGCACATCCCGGCCTCGTGGCCCTCGCAAAGGAAGTGTTCGATGCGAAGATGCCCGGGCCGCATCAGATCGACCGGAAGCGCGACGACGTGCGCGTCGCCGTGTCCGACCTGCTGCGCGTCCCGCAGGGTCCCATCACGGAGAAGGGCGTCCGCCAGAACATCGACGTGGGGATGTCCTATCTCGAGGCGTGGCTCGGCGGGCTGGGATGCGTGCCGCTCTACAACCTGATGGAGGACGCGGCCACCGCGGAGATCTCGCGCACGCAGCTCTGGCAGTGGATCCATCACGGTGCCCGCCTCGACGACGGGCGCATCGTGGACCGCGATCTGTACGAGCGCATGCGCGCCGAGGAGTACGCGAAGATCAGAGAGCGTCGGCACGCCGCGCTGGCCGCGGCGATCTTCGACCGCCTCACGCTGAGCAACGAGCTCGAAGACTTTCTGACCATCCCGGCATACGAAGAACTCTCGAGGCTGGAACATGGAGCGCTGCTCCACGACCGAACGAGATGAGGAGATCATGACGAGACGACTGCAGGCATTGCCCGACCCCACGGCGCTGGAACAGGCGTGGAAGAGCGACCCCCGGTGGGAAGGAATCACGCGCGACTACAGCGCCGAAGACGTGTTCCGCCTTCGCGGATCGATCCATGTCCGGCAAACGCTTGCGGAGCGGGGGGCCGAGCGGCTGTGGCAGCTCCTGCACGACGAGCCGTTCGTCGCCGCGCTGGGCGCGCTGACCGGCAATCAGGCCGTGCAGCAGGTGCGCGCCGGACTCAAGGCCGTCTATCTGAGCGGGTGGCAGGTGGCGGCCGACGCGAACCTCGCCGGGCAGATGTATCCCGATCAGAGCCTCTATCCGTCGAACTCCGTCCCCTCGGTGGTCAGGCGGATCAACCAGGCGCTGCAGCGCGCCGATCAGATCGACTGGAGCGAAGGGCGGCGCGAGACGAACTGGTTCGCGCCGATTCTCGCCGACGCCGAGGCAGGCTTCGGCGGGCCGCTCAACGCCTTCGAGCTGATGAAGGCGATGATCGACGCGGGCGCCTCGGGCGTGCACTTCGAGGACCAGCTGGCCTCGGAGAAGAAGTGCGGCCACATGGGCGGCAAGGTGCTCGTCCCGACGGCGCAGTTCATCCGCACGCTCAACGCGGCGCGGCTCGCCGCC
>DATFUW010000701.1:0-3119 GCA_035260605.1 Thermoanaerobaculia bacterium
AAGCGTACCGTGGGTTCGAATCCCACTCTCTCCGCCATTCCTTCCCCATTGCCGGAGTCTCCGGTTCCGCGAGAATTCTGTTCTCCGCCGGGGCGTTGCGATCCCACACGGCCCGCTGGGATGAGCCCGGGTCCTGTGCAGCAGGCGCACCGAACCTCGTCAGGTCCGGAAGGAAGCAGCGATCAGGTGCATCCCCTGCGTGACACAGTTCGGCCTGGGCTCTTCTCAGCGGGCCGTGCTATGTTCCGCGGTCAGTTCGAACCTGCCAGGGCGACCAGAAAGCCCTCGTGCTCGATCGGCAAGGTCCGCCGGCAACTCGCCAGCATTTGCTGCTTGCAGCGCTCTCCCTCGGCCTGCATCGAGGCCAGCGCCGGGCTCATCGTGCCGAGGTTCTGAAAGCGGATGAAAAAGGCGATCGTCGTTTCCCCGGCCGCGCAGCGGCAGCGTTGCCAGTTGTCGCCGTACGCATACGACTTGACCAGGAGCCGATAGCGCCGGCTCAGATCGGGAACCTGCTCCTGAACGGGGCCGGGATAGAAGAAAGGATAGGTCCACTTCCCATTGTTCAGCAGCGAGACCGTCCCACCGGGGGAAAGCAGGCCCGCGGCTTCGGCGCGCTGCATCGATTCGCGGACCGGAAGGAAGATGGCCGCGTCGGAATGCTCGATGAAGTTCCGTGTGGAGTCGGGGCGCATTGTGTCTCGGAGAAACGGCGCGAGCACGATCCCATGGAGTACGGCGATGAGCACGATTGCCGCCCAGGCGGCAGTCCCGCTCCGCGCAGCGAGCCACTCCACCCCGAAGCTGACCGCGATCGCTGCATAAGCCAGCGGCACGAGATTGCCGCGCGGATATCCCGGCCAGGTCTGCAGGACGCTCGCCGTGAAGAACACCAGCCAGGTGAGGAGCGCGGCGAACAGCAGCGTGGCAAATGCGCGGCGGCGAAGCGCCAGAATCACCAGCAGGGCGACGGCGATCAGGATGAGCGGCAGCGAAACGCCGAACTCGAGCCAGATCCGCTGCGCGAACGCCGCGACGTGCGCCGCGCGGAAGGCGTCCATCGTTGGATAGGCTGGATCCCACTCCCGGAATGATCGCCGGGCGAAGAGGAACAGCAGCACCGGAGCGATCGCCGACGCGGCCACCAGCAAATAGCGAACGCGTTCCCGCCAGGAAGCACGAAACGGGAAATCCATCGCCGCCACGACCGGGAACGAAAGAACAGCCTGCTCTTTGACCATCGCCGCCGCGCCGAGCAGAAGCAGCGGACGCCAGATCATTTCGGAACCGAAGCGCACGAGATGCTCGCCCGCGGTGAGCAGCAGCACGATGGCCCACGGTTCGAGATATCCGGTGGTGAAGTAGTAGACGACGTCCTTTTGCCAGAAGAGGAACAGCGCCGCGGCGAATGCGCCGATGCCCACGGGCCGCCGCAAAATCAACGGGCGCAGAACGAGCAGCCAGGAAGGAACGGCGAGCGTGTTGATCAGCCGCTCGACGTTCAGCGGCGAGCGAAACGGCAGGGCCCGCAGCGGCACGGCGAAGAAATGCAGCGTCCCCGGATAACGCCCGGCGAATGCTCGTGGCCAGTCGGGAAGCATGGCCACGCACATCAGAACGATGAGCAGCGGTAGGGCGAGCGGCGGGAATCGGATCGCGAGCAACAGCCCCGCGACCGCGAGGACCCACGGCAGCCACCACCAGAACGCGTGCGCCTCGAGCGATGCACCGTTGTGGTAGACCTGATCGCCGCCATGGGGAAACTCCTGCGACCAGGTGACGATCAGGTAGAAAAAGACCGGCGCCGCCGCGATCCCCGTCCGGATCCAGTCGCCGGCGCGCAACGCCGGCCGCGGCTCTCGGGGAACGGCGATCGGAAACTCATGGAGATGCGCCGTAATGGCGAAGCCGATGAGGCAAAGTGCGATGAGGGGGGAGCGATAGACCGTGCCGATCCATGACCCGGAGATCAGGACGAGGGCGAAGAGAAACACGAGAAGCCAGCGACTGGAAATCGACCGCGGCCCGGTCTCTTCGAGGGTCACGACAAGAGAATTCTAGCCCCCTCCCGGGTGTTGGAAGGGGGTCAGGTCTTGAATTTGGTATTTTCCACCGTGGGTAGAATCTCCCTATTGTAGAAAAGAACAAATCCAAGACCTGACCCCCTTCCATGTATCAGGCGCTTGCACGCAAGTACCGGCCGCAGCGATTTGCCGACATCGTCGGACAGGAAACGGTCGTCCGCACGCTGCAGAACGCGATCGAACAGAACCGCATCCACCACGCCTATCTCTTCTCCGGCGTGCGCGGCATCGGTAAGACGACCGGAGCCCGGATCCTGGCGAAGGCGCTGAACTGCGCGCACGGACCGGCGGCCGAGCCGTGCAACGAATGCACGAACTGCCACGAGATCACCGAAGGGATCGACCTCGACGTGCGGGAGATCGACGCCGCCACCTACACGGGCGTCGACAGCATCCGCGAGCTGCGCGACGTGACGCAGTTCCAGCCGGCACGCGACCGCTACCGCATTTTCATCATCGACGAGGCGCACATGCTTTCGCAGGGCGCCTGGAACGCGCTGCTGAAGCTGATCGAAGAGCCGCCTCCGCACGTGATCTTCATGTTCGCCACGACGGAGATGCAGAAGGTGCCGGCGACGATCCTCTCGCGCGTGCAGAAATTCACGCTGCGCAAGATCGGCACGCAGGAGCTGGTTGCACGTCTGCGCCAGATCTGCGAGGCGGAGTCGATCGAGGCCGACGACGCCGCGCTGGAGATCATCGCCCGCCGCGGGGAAGGAAGCGTGCGCGACGCGCTCTCCATCCTCGATCAGATCGTGGCCTTCAGCGGCCGTGCGTTCTCCGCCGCCGACGTCGGCGCGGTCCTCGGCCTGTCCGACGACTCGTTCTTCGCGCGCCTGGTGGCGCTCATCGGCGCGGGCGATCACGCCGGCATCCTGGAGACGCTGCAGGAGGCCGCGGACAACGGCCGCGACTTCAAGCTCCTCTACCGCGACCTGCTGAACTTCATCCGCAACGCTCTGCTCTCCGCCGCCGGCGCGAAGGTCGAAGGAGCCGCCCCCGCGGGCGACTTCTCCTACTCGGAACTGCTGCGCA
>DATFUW010000702.1:0-4696 GCA_035260605.1 Thermoanaerobaculia bacterium
ATCTACTTCTCGGGAGTGGCATCCTCGATGATCCGCCCCCGATGCAGCATGGCGATCCGGTCGGCGATCTTGAAGGCCACCTTCATGTCGTGCGTGATGCTGACGGTGGTCGTGTTCAGCGTGGCGTCCATCTCCACGATCAGATCGGCGATGACGTCGCTGATCACCGGATCGAGCCCCGTCGTCGGCTCGTCGAACAGCAGGATCTCCGGCTTGAGAGAGATCGCACGGGCGAATCCGACGCGCCGCCGCATGCCGCCCGACAACTCCGACGGCCGTTTTGCCTCCACGCCGTGCAGATGCACCTGCTCCAGGCACTCCTCCACCCGGTGGTGGATCTCGACCTCGGTCCTGCGCGTGTGCCGCCGCAGCGGGAAGGCGATGTTCTCGAACACGGACATCGAATCGAACAGCGCGCCCTCCTGAAAGGCCATCCCGAAGCGCTGCCGGATGCGGTTCATCTCCACGTCGCGGAGCTCGGCGATGTCCTCTCCGTCGATGAGCACCGCGCCGGATTCCGGGCGCATCAGTCCGATCATGTGCTTCAGCGTCACGCTCTTCCCCTGCCCCGACCCGCCCACGATCACCAGCGACTCGCCGCGGCCGACGTCGATCGACAGATCACGGAGCACTGGCTTGCCGCCGAGCGCCTTCACGACGTGCTGCAGGGAGATCATCAGGTGTTCGTCGTTGGTCATCGTGTGTGGAGGCTGCCGCAAAACCTAGAAAAGCAGCTTGGTCAGGAAGAAATCGGTCAGGAGAATGATGAGCGAGGCGCTGACCACCGCCTGGGTGGTCGATTTCCCCACCCCTTCCGCCCCGCCCGCGGTGTAGTAGCCGCGCACGCAGCCGGTCAGTGTGAGGATCAGTCCGAACACGGCGGCCTTGATGACGCCGGCCCAGAGATCGTTCATGCCCAGATACTGGTAGGTGTTCTGCCCGTACACCACGGCGTTGACATCGAGTAGTTTGACGGCCACGAGATAGCCGCCGCCAATCCCCAGCGCATCGCCGAGGACGACGAGGAACGGCATCATGATGATCCCGGAGAGCACGCGCGGGACGAAGAGGTAGTGCACCGGGTCGGTCGCCAGCGCCTCGAGGGCGTCGAGCTGCTCGGTGACGCGCATCGTTCCGATCTCCGCGGCCATCGAGGAGCCGACCCGCCCGGTGACCATCAGTCCAACCAGGACCGGCGAGAGCTCGCGGAGCATCGACAGCGCCACCGCCGATCCGACGAACGTCTCCGCATGCACGCGATGGAATCCGGTGTAAGTCTCCAGTGCGAAGACCATCCCCGTGAACATCGTGGTCAGGAAGACGACCGGCACGGAGTCGACGCCGATGCGCACCATCTGCCGGAACCACTCGGCGACCTCGAACGGCGGGCGCACGCTCCAGGCGATCGTGCGCCACAGCATGTGGAACCACAGGCCCGTCTGCTCGAAGAGGCGGATGAAGACGAACCCGAGCTTCTCGAGCAATGCGATCATCGGTACACCCGGGGCACGCGCTTTCCGATACGGCAGAACACTTCGTAGGAGATTGTACCGGTGCGCTCCGCCAGCTCCTCCGCGGAGATTTCATCCGCTCCCTGTTTTCCGAGGATCACCACCTCGTCGCCGAAGGCGGCCTCGATGCCGGTGACGTCGATCGTGACGAGATCCATGGAGATGCGCCCGACGACCGGCGCGCGCCGACCGCGCACGAGCACCTCGGCATTGTTCGAGTGCAGCCGGCTGTAACCGTCCGCGTATCCGACGGGAAGCGTGGCGATGCGGCTCGGCCGCGGAGCGCGGAATGTCCGGCCGTAGCCGATCGGAGCGCCGGGGGGGACCTCCTTGAGCCGGGCGATCTCCGTCCGCCAGCGCAGCAGCGGCTCCAGGCGCGACCCGCCGCGGTCGAGCGACTCCGCGCCAAAGAGCGCCACACCGACCCGCACCTGGTCGCCGGGACGGACGAGATGCCGCACGGTGGCCGCGCTGTTCGCCATGTGACGGCCCGGCGGGTCGATCCCCGCGCCGCGCAGCTCCTCGCACATCCGGTCGAAGCGCGCGGTCTGTTCCGCGGTCCACGAATCGTCCACGTCGCTGGCGTTGGCGTAATGACTGTAGAGCGCGTCGATCCGCAATCGCGGCGCGGCACGAATCATCTCCGCGATCTGCGACAGATCAGCCGGCAGCAGTCCCATGCGCCCCATACCGCTGTCGAGGTTCAGGTGGACGTGCACCTCGCGTTCGCGCGCCACGCGGCAGACCTCGTCGAGCTCCTCGGGTCCGGTGATGCCGAGCGCAACCCCCTGTTCCGCCGCGAGCACGACGTGCCGCTCGGCCACCGGCCCGAGGACCAGCAGCGGCAGCGTGATCCCGGAACGCCGCAGCTCGAGCGATTCCTCGAGCAGCGCGGTGGCGATCATGGCCACGCGCTCGGGGCTGCACTCCCGGGCCAGGGCGACCGCGCCGTGACCGTAGGCGTCGGCCTTGAGCACGGCGATCAGCCGCGACGGTTCCGGAAGGCGGCGGACGATCGCATCGACGTTGCGGCGGAACGCCGCGCGGTCGATCTCGGCCCACGTCGGTCGAAAGTCAGGTGCCGTAGACATGAACGTTCTGGCCGTTGATCGGCCGCGAGCGATCCGATGCAAGAAACAGGATCACTTCCGCGACCTCGCCCGGGGTCATGGCGGCGGGAGCGCCGCCGCTCACGGCCGCCCACATCGGCGTGTCGACCGATCCGGGGCTGACGCAGTTGATCCGCACCCCGTACTCCTGTACTTCGGTTGCCGCGGCCTCGGTGAATCCGATCAGCGCCGCCTTGCTGGCGCAGTAGGCAGAGAAACCGGGAAACTTCTGAGGCCCGGGGACGCCGCTGATCGAGGCCACGTTGACGATGGCACCGCCGCGTCTGGCGATCATGCCGCGCAGCGCGCGGCGGGTCGTCAGAAACGCGCCGCGCACGTTCACCGCGAAGATGCCGTCCCACTGGCCGACGGTCATGCGCTCGATGCGGACGTCGAGCCACGTCCCCGCGTCGTTGATCAGAATATCGCACGCGCCGAAGCGCGATTCGGTCTCGGCGAAGAGCCGCTCCACGGCCTCCGAGTCGGACACGTCGCCCGGGACGGCGAGCACTCGCCCCTCGTACTGCGCCGCCAGCGCGGCCAGCCGCCCTTCCGAGCGCGCGAACGCGGCGACGCGCCCACCGCGCTGGGCCATCAGCTCCACCGTAGCGCGCCCGATGCCGCTCGACGCGCCGGTGACCACGGCGATTCGGCCGTCGAATTCGTGGGACGTCATATAATCCGCGCAGGCTACCGCAAAACCCCATAAATTTAGTCGAGGAGGGGAAATGAGTCCCGAGTTGAACAACTGGCTCCAATTGATCTTCCGTTGGGCGCACGTCATCGCCGGGATCACATGGATCGGACACCTCTACTTCTTCAATTGGGTCAACGGTCCATTCCAGGCGAAGATCGACGGATCGACGAAGAAAATCGTCACTCCCGAACTGCTGCCACGCGCGCTCTTCTGGTTCCGCTGGGGCGCCGCGTGGACATGGATCTTCGGAATCCTGCTCGGCGTGCTCGTCTATTACCAGAGCCGCGAGGTGCTGTTCGATTCCGACTATCTCGGCAACCAGTGGCTGTGGTTCGTGATCACCCTGATCGTCCTGGCGGTGGGCTTCGTGGTCTACAACGCCGTGATGAAGATGGTGGCGAACAAAGTCGCCGGCGCGACGATCTGCATGGCCATCTTCGTGGGGATCTATTACTTCTACGAGCGGGTCGCGCATTACAGCGGTCGCGCGCTGTACATCCACACGGGCATCATCTTCGGCACGATGATGGCGCTGAACGTCTGGATGATCATCTGGCCGTATCAGAAGCGGATCATCACCGCCGTGAAGGAAGGCACCGCCCCCGATCCTGCGCAGGTGGCCGTCGCCGGCCTCCGCTCCCGCCACAATACGTACATGTCGGTCCCGCTGGTCTTCACGATGATCAGCAACCACTATCCGACCGTGTACGGGGCGCCGGTATGGGAGCGGGACTCGATTCTCGCCGGGATCATCATCGTCGGTTACTTCTTCGTGTGGCTGATGTACCGGAAAGCGAAGAACGTTCCGGGATTCTGACGCGCGTTTCGCAGCGCCATGCGGATCCTGCAGATCGATGCTTTCACCGATCAGCCATTCCGCGGCAATCCGGCCGCGGTCTGCCTGCTCGACCGTGAGCGCGACGCGGCGTGGATGCAGCACGTCGGCGCTGAGATGAACCTGTCGGAGACGGCCTTCCTGCTGCCGCGCGAGGATGGATGGTCGCTCCGATGGTTCACTCCGGCGGTGGAGGTCGACCTCTGCGGTCACGCGACGCTGGCCAGTGCGCACGCGCTCTGGGAAGAGAAGCTCCTGACGCCCAATGCCATGGCGCGGTTTCACACCCGCAGCGGCCTTCTGACCGCGGCGCGGAGCGACGGCTGGATCGAGCTCGATTTCCCCGTCACGCGCGAGGAGCCGGCCGATCCGCCGCCGCAGCTCCTGTCGTCGCTCGGAATTGCCTCGCCGGTCTACGTCGGCCGCAACAAGTTCGACTACCTCTTGGAGGTCGCGTCGGAAGACGAGGTTCGCGGGCTGAATCCGGATTACGCCCTGCTGCGGAAGATTTCGGTGCGCGGCGTGATCGTCACCAGCCGCGCCA
>DATFUW010000703.1:0-8812 GCA_035260605.1 Thermoanaerobaculia bacterium
GACGTGTCCTTCCATCGCCTCAGCGATCTCTCCTTGGCCCGCATCCGGACGGCGGCGCAGCAATGCGACTCCTTCGACGATCATCCCCGACGTGCAGTAGCCGCACTGCATGGCCTCGGCATCGAGAAAGGCCTTCTGCACCGGATGCAGCGCGCCATCCGGAGCGATGCCTTCGATCGTGGTGATGGCGTGACCGGCGGCGCTGGCCGCGTTGGTCACGCAGGAGCGCGCCGGCTGGCCGTCGATCAGGACGGTGCACGCGCCGCACTGCGCCTCGCCGCAGCCGTACTTCGTCCCCGTGAGATCGAGTTCGTCGCGGAGCGCTGAGAGCAGGGATTGCTGCGGATCGACATCAAAACGGAAGCGCGTTCCGTTGACCAGGAGCTCGATCTCCGCCATGGAGACGTTATATCAGAAGCCCGGCCACCGCCCCCGTCCGCCGCCCATTCCCCGCCCGCCGCGCCGCGGGAAGTCGTTGTTCCGGTTCCGGCGTGTCCGCTGCTGCTGCAACTCCGTCTGCAGCGTCTGCCACTGCTCCTGCGTCACGATTCCCCGCTCGCCGGCGAGCATCGTCACCTGGCGGTCGAACATCGAATCGCGCAGCGCGCGAAGCCGCTGCCCGGCGGCGACGATGTCCGCCGGTGCCGGCTGGCTGGAGTCGAGCAGATCGCGCAGTTCGCGGGCGGCAACGAACGTGTCGTTGCCGATTCGTTGCACTTCTCCCGACTGATCGGCTTTGTCGAGCGCCTGCACCTGGCCGGCGGTGAGTTTCAGCGGTTCCGCGAGCAGCGGCTGGTGCCACCACTGCGCGGGCGGCAGCAACTCGAGTCCTCCGGCTGCCGGGCGCGCGGCGGCCGTCTCGTCCCGCGCGGGTCCGTAGGACGATTCGTCGGAGTCGGTCGTGGAGCAGGAGAAGGCGAGGAGTGCGGCGAGAGAAAGGAAGAGGAAGCGCTTCATGGGGACCTCCGTTCAGGATCACTACGGCAATGTGCGCATTGACGTTGAACAGACGACGGGGCGGTGTCCAACATGCGCCAGTGTGGAGGGCAACATGAATCGACAGAGTCTTTTCGCAGCAGTCATGGCCTTGTTTCTGGTCTCCGTCGGCGCGGCCGCGGCGCAGCTTCCCCGGCAAGACGAGCAGCGGCGGGAAAACGCGCGCATCACGAGGGATGGAACGATCCGGAGCATGACCCACGAGCGCGGCGGCTACCGCGTTCAGCTCGACCGCGCGGACGACGTCTTCTGGGTCCCGGAGAGTGCCGTTCGCGATCACGAGAGCGACTTCAAAGTCGGAATGAGCATCCATTTCGGCGGCATTTTCCGCGGCGGGCTGGTGAGCGTCGACCTGGTGCAATGGCCGGAAGCGCATCGCTTCGATGACAGCCGGTATCGAGACACGATCTCCGGAGTCGTCGAGCGTGTGAACCTGCGGCGGGGGACGCTCGTGGTCCGCGATCTCTCGTCGGGGCGGCGGATCAACGTGGACATCGGCTCCATCCGCGATCGCCGAGGATTCGACCCTGGCGACCTGCATCGAGGCGACCGCGTCCGGCTGACGGGGATGCTGACCCGGAGCGGGTTCGTCGCGTACCGGATCGAGCCGATGCGCGGCAGACGCAACTGATCGGGCGCGAACCTTGAATACGCGCGAGCCCGTCAGGAGGAGAGCTTCGATGTGTCGTTGTTCCATCATCATCCTGTTGTGCTTTGCAGCGGTTCCGTTGATCGCGGAGGATCTGCCGGCCGGAGCCAACCAGGCCGGCAGCCTCTCCGCCGGGCTGTCGCTGACGCGCGGAAACAGCGACACGGAGAACTTCAATCTGGCGTTCAACTTCGCCCAGCGACTCGATGACCGCAATGTGGCGAAGTACGACGCGTTCTATCTCCGGGCGAAGGAAAACGGCGCGCTGACCGTCGACCGCGCGGCCTTCGGTGCGCGCGACGAGTTCGCCGTGTCGCCGCTGACGTTCGCCTTCGCCGATGCGCACTATCTGCGCGACCATTTCAAGGAGATCGAATACCTGATCACCCCCACCGTCGGCGCCGGCCGCCATCTGATCAAGCAGACGGACTTCGACCTCTCCGTCGAAGGCGGAGTCGGCGTGGCAGTGGAGAAGGATATCGACCGGCCGAAGACCACCAGCGGCGCCCTGCAGGCGAAACAACTGCTGACCTGGAAGTTCTCTCCGACCGCGACCGTTGGTGAGACGGCCGCTGGTCTCTGGAAGATGAACGACGTGGGCGATGCGCTCTACCACGCGGACCTGTCCATCGCCAGCGATCTGACGGCACACAGCCAGCTCAAGCTCGCGGTGATGGACGACTACAAGACACGGCCCCCGGCTCCGGGGATCAAGAAGAACGACGTGAGCCTGATCGCGGCGGTAGTGATGAAATTCTAATGGATGGGGGTCAGGTCTTGAATTTGGTATTTGCTACATCCTGTGGGAAATACCAAATTCAAGACCTGACCCCATCCCGCCTCTAGTCCAGTCCCATCAGTCTCGCCGCGTTTCCGCCGAGGATGGCGGCGCGGTCGCTGTCGGAAATGTCCAGCGCGTTGATGCTGTCGAACATCCGGCGGAGGCTGCCGATCTGGTGCGGGTAATCGCTGCCGGCGAGGATGTGGTCCGCCCCGGCGAAGTCGATCGCCAGTTGCAGCGCGCGGCCGTCGAAGTTCACGGAGTCGTAGTAGAACTCCTTCAAGGTCTCGCTCGGCGGCCGGTCGATGTTCGCGCGGCACTCCTTGAAGGCATGGAAGCCGCGGTCCAGGCGTTCGACGAGATAGGGAATGGCGCCGCCGAGGTGCCCGAGGAGCCAGCGGATGCGGGGAAAGCGCTGCGCCGTGCCGCTGAAGACCAGGCTCGCGGCAGCGAGCGTGGTGTCGAGCGGAAATCCGACCAGCGGCATCAGCCAGTAGTCCTGCATGGCTTCGACGCCGACCGGCGAGGTGGGATGGATGTGGATGATCGCGCCCAGCGCGTCGGCGGCCTCCCAGACCGGCGTGAAGCGATCGTCGCTCAGCGCCACGCCATTGATGTTGCTGAAGACCATCGCTCCGCAGAAGCCGAGCTGCGTGCAGGCGCGCTCGAGCTCTCTGGCCGAGGCGGCGGGATCGCTCAGCGGAAGCGTGGCCACCGCGGCGAAGCGGCCGCCGCCCTCCCGCACGATGGCGGCGAATCCATCGTTGACCAGCCGCGCGAGCCTGGCCGCCGTCTCCGGCTCCTCGACGTGCGTGCCCGGCGTGGTGAGGCTGAGCACCTGCGTCGTCACGCCAAACTCGTCGAGCACGCCGCGGCGGTAGGCGATGTCGCGGTGCCCGCGCACGGCGATGTTGTAGTCGCCGGGGTAATGCAGGCGCGGGTTGCCTTCCTCGTCCATCGTCACGCGCACGCGGCTCGAACCGCTCTGCAGCGCATCGAGGTACGCCTTCGGATAGAAATGGTTGTGAAAGTCGATGACGGTCATTCTTCTGTGACGACAAAATAGACCGCGACCGGGGCCATGATCAAGAGTGCGCCGATGGCGAAGATCGGAACGGCGACCCAGCGGATCGACGCGAGCGCCGCCGGCAGGTCGATGGTCGTTCCCTTCGGGACGAGCAGGGCGATGCTGGCGGCCACCGCCGCCACGACGAGCGCCACCTGGACCAGGCGTGCGATTCGCAGCGCGCGGCGCGCCGCCTCGCGGCGCAGGCGCATCGTGGTGCGCCACCAGACAACTCCCGATCCCGGAAGCGGCGCGGATTCCATCAGCGTGGCGCGGTCGTCGAGCACCGCCGCGGCGAGGGCCATGACCTCGGCGCACGAGGGGCACTCGGCCGCGTGCTCGCCGAGCGCCGCATCGGGGCGGCCGTTGCGCAGCCGCTCGAGCATCTCCGCTTCGCGCCGGCAGGCCTGCATCACTTCGCCTCCATCAGTTCCGCCAGTTTCTTCCGGGCGCGGAACAGCAGCGACTTGATGCTCTTGCGGCTGACTCCCACCATCCCGGCGATCTCCTCGTGCGACGAGCCCTGCGCGTAGGCGAGCCAGAGGATCTCGCGCTGCAGCGGGCGCAGACGGGCCAGCGCACGCCCGAGGTCCATCCGTTTGGTCACGCGGTCGGCGGGCGACGCATCCGCATGGACCGCTTCCGCCTCTTCGCCGATCGGCACGTCCACTCCGCGCCGCCGTCTCCGTCCGTGGTCGTGCGCCAGGTTCGTGGCGATGCGGAAGAGCGAATTGCGCCGGTGCGATTCGCTCTCGTAGACGGTCCTCGCGCGGTAGAAGCGGTAGAAGGCCTCTTGCAGGAGATCGTCCGCCAGTTGCGCCTCCCCGGTGATGCGGACCAGATAGGCCCACACCGGCCGCGCCGTCCGTTCGTAAAAAGCGCGAAACGACTCCTCGTCCATACGAGAAGCCGCGGCGCGCGTCTTCGATTCGAGCTCGACCGGCAGTGTCGTCTCCGGCATCAGGGCGCTCAGGTCCATGGCGAAATCATGTCACGAATCATTCGCCGTCGCTGCCGACGCCCGCCGCCGCCGCTCCGAAGAGTCCGAACCGGCGTCCCAGAAGGTAGAAGAACAGCGCCGAGACGATCAAAGCCAGACCGACGAGCAGCCCGATCACGCCGATGCCGTAGAGAAACTGCGCGGCGTCGCCGTGGGCGCGCAGGCTGACGAGGTCGAACCCGATCCCCAGGGCCACGGCCACCATGCCGACCTGCAGGGACCAGAAGATCCGACCCACTGGAGCGCTCATCGGCTTTGCCGGCCCTTCCAGCGTGATCGGCGTCGAATCCAGGAATTTCCGTCCGGAGGGCGTCTGGATGTACGCGAGCAGCTCCTCGTTCGACGAGAAGCGGTCCAGCAACTTGCTGTGGACGTCGGTCTGAATCCGGGCCGCACGGCTCCAGCGGCGGTGCTCGATCAGCGTACGGATCCCCCAGACGAACACCGAGGTGACGACGAGAAACGCCAGAAACCCGCCGACGTCGCCGAGCAGCTCGCGCCAGATCTGATAACCCCCCTGCTCGCTGCCGTCGCCGAGCCCCTGCAGATAGAAGGCGGGATCGTGCGCCACGGCCGGGTGCTGTTGGACGAACGACGCAAGGGCGGGATAGTTCGCCATGTACGCCGCATTCGAGAAAAGGGTCGGGTCGAGCTTGAGCACCTGCGCCACTTCGGGCGGACACCGGCGGAACACCGACATTAGGTCGCTGCGCATCTCGCGGCTGTCGGTATCGACCGTCGTCTCGGTTGCCGATGTCGCCGCGGTGGCCGATGTCGCCGTGGCCGCACGCGTCGGTGTGGCGGCCGTCTCCGCGGCAAAGGCCGCGCCGGCGATGGCCAGAAGCACGGCTGCAATGGTGGTTCGGATCATGATTCTCCCTCCGTCTGCCGGTAATACGCCGCGGCGGACGGAAGGTGCACACCCCGGTTCTCAACGGTGAGAACGCGCGCGACTACAGCGGCGTGCCGATGTACCAGTGGTTCCCGAACGGGTCGATCACGATCGCCGACCGCTCCCCGTACGGGGCGTCGTAGGGCTCGACGATGCTGACCGCGCCGGCGGCCATCGCCTGCCGGTAGATGGCGTCCGCATCATCCACATAGAGATGGATGCCGGCCTGCATCGGCTGCCACTGCCCATGCGCCTCGCCCATCTCGATCGTCGAGTCGCCCAGCCGGACCGCGGCATAGGCGATCGTTCCGTCCGGCGCCTTCTCGATGGCTTCCGCCGGCCGCGCGCCGAACGCGGATTCGAGGAACTCGATCATCCGTCCGGTGCCGCGCGGATGGAGGAACAGGGTCACGGTCCCGAGACCGGGGCGGACCGGCTGCTCCGGCGCGAGATGCGTGGCGATGTACCAGTGATTTCCGTAGGGGTCCTGCACCGATCCCTCGCGGTCGCCGTACGGCTGATCGACGACCGGATGGAGCGAGGTCGCGCCGGCCGCGAGCGCGCGCGCGTAGACCGCGTCGACGTCGGGGACGTAGAGGTGCACGCCGAAGGCGTACGGCGGGGACTGCTCGCTGGCGTCTCCCATCTCCACCACCGAGTCCCCGATGCGGACGCGGGCGTGCAGGACACGGCCCTGCCGGTCGTCGACGAGGAACTCCTGCGTTCCCCCGAACGCATCGTGGAGAAATTGAATGAACCCCCGGACTCCGCGGACGAGGAAGTGGAGCTGCACCGTCGGCTGCTTTCTCGGGACGAGGGTCCACTGCAGATCCGCCTTGAACGCGGGGGAGGGTAGATCGCGCAGATCGGCGGCGATGGCCACGAGATCGGCGATCTCGGGGACATCCGGCGGCCGCCGCCCCGTGAGGAGCGCGTCGATCGCGGTGTCGAGCTGCTCGATCAGTTCCCGTTCAGCCATGCATCTGCGCGCGCAGGTTCTGCAGCGCTCTCCATTGCAGTTGTTTGACCGCCCCTTCGCTCCTGCCGATCTGTTGTGCGACCTCGCGGATGTTCTTTCCTTCGGCGAAGCGGAGGATGATCACCCGCCGCTGCTCCGCGGGCAGCTTGTCCACCATTCCGAAGAGCATCACCCGGCGTTCGATGTCCGTTTCTTCGGCGGGATCGAGGCCGGGCGGCGGCGCGACCTCGCGGGAGGTCTTCTGGAAGTGGTCGGCGACGGCATTCGCGGCGATCCGGTACAACCAGGCGGCGAAGGGAGCTCCGCGCCATTCGAACCGCGGCAGGTTTGCCAGCGCCTGCTGGAAAACCTCGGAGGTCAGGTCCTGCGCCGTCTGCCGCTCGCGCACACGGCGGATGATGAACGCGTACACGCGGTGGACGTTCTCCTCGTACAGCTCGCCGAAGCGGCTCGGATCCTTTTGCGCCGCCTCGATCAGCAGCCGCTCGTCCATTGCTCGTCTTCTATCAACCGGCGAAGAGACGAAAAGTTACGCGCGCCCGCGCAGCCCTTCTTCGAAAGCCTCGACGTCTTCGAAGTAGCGCCTGGCCATCGGGGCACTCGCCGGGTTCGTGTAGATCTCGGCTCGAGGATGGGCGACGAGGTCGGCGACGGCATCGGCCACCTCCTCGGCCGTCTGCGGCTTCATCGTCCCGCCGGCAACCCACTGCGGCGGCGGTCCGCCGGTGCTGCCGAGGGCGTTGCGCGCGAACTCCGTGGCCACGAGCCCCGGCATGACGACGGAGACGTGGATACCCGGAACCTTCACCGCGAGGTCGAGGCGCACATTTGCGGTCAGCGCGTTGAGCGCAGCCTTCGCGGCGTTGTAGGCCGAGCGATGTGTGGCGATCGGAACGCGGGCCAGAAACGACGACATGTTGATCAGATGTCCTTCGCCGCGGGCCATGAAATGCGGCACGACCGCCTGCATGCCGTACAGCGCGGACTTCACGTTCACGGCCATCATCTCGTCGAACTCCCCGTCGGTCAGCTCGAGCACCGGCCGCGCGATCCCGCGTCCTGCGTTGTTGATCCAGACGTCGATCGCGCCGAACGCGCGCAGCGCCTCGTCGCAGAGGCGGTTGACGTCGGCGCGGCGCGTGACATCGGCGCAGATGGTGACGACGTGCGAGGAGACTTCGCGGGCCACGGCGTTGAGCGTGGCGGCGCGGCGTGCGGCCAGCACGAGATTGTGTCCGTCGGCGCCGAAGCGGCGCGCGATGGCCGCGCCGATTCCTGAGCTTGCCCCGGTGATGACGATCGTCTTCATGATTTGAAAGTCTGTCACACGGGCATGGAAGCCGCTATGCTCTGCCGCCATGCAGGCACAGCAGTTGATCGACTGGGCGGACGCCGGGAACGAATTCGTCGGATTTCTGGCGTCATTCTTCGCCATCGGCGCAATCGGCTTCCGTTTCGTCGTCCTGCGCCACAGTCTTTTGGAACACACCGAGTTTCACCGCGCGGCCTCCGTGCGCGCCGCGACGATCGGGCTGCTGGGGACGATCGTGACGGCGATCTACGCGGCGATCGCGCTGCCGCACTCGGCGGAGCGCGCGCACCAGGCCCTCGGCGCGTTTCTCGCCGGGAACAACGTCGCCCTCGCCGAGGTGATCGCCCTCGGCTGCGCGATCCTCGGATTCCTGCTGGTGATGGGCCGGGTCCGGGCCGGGTGGTGGCTGGCGGGGGCGGGAGTGATCGTGGTGACGCTGCGCAATGCGTTCGGGAACGACTGGCTGCGGCTGATCAATCCGATGCACCGGCTGGCGGGGGGGTTGTGGATCGGGACGCTGTTCGTGCTGGTGATGGCCGGTCTGGTGCCGATTCTCGCGGCGCCGATGCCGCCGGAGCAGCGGGGGACGATCGCCGCGGACATGGTGAATTCTTTCTCGCCGTTTGCATTGGGATCGGCGTTCGGGCTGGTGATGTTCGGAGTGTGGACGGCGTGGCGGCACCTGAAGCGGCCGCAGGCGCTGTGGACGACGCCGTACGGGTACGCGCTGATAGGGAAGCTGTTTCTGGTGATGATGGTGTTCGCGCTGGGGGCGTGGAACTGGCGGCGGCAGCGGCCGATGCTGGGGAGCGAAGACGCGGCGCATGCCATCCGGCGGTCGGCGCGGTGGGAGCTGACGATTGCGCTGCTGGTGCTGATGGTGACGGGGATTCTGGTGAGTCTGCCGACGCCGAAGCTGCCGCATTGACAGGGGCTGTGCGGGGGGCTAGACTCGTGCGGTAATGTTGAGACTGAGTCTCATTCGCTTAGCCAAGACGGCCGCCCTGGCCCTCCTCCTCGCACCCCTCGCCTCCGCTCAGGAAAGCCCCTGGTTCGTTACCTACGACCATCACATGGAAGAACCCCATCAGCTCGAACTCTCCTTCGAACCTCTCCTCGCGTCCCCAAGACACGGCA